>NZ_JAXMNS010000451.1:0-2873 GCF_034670285.1 Nocardioides sp.
CGAGGTGCTGGCCCGGGGCGCGAGCACCCCCGACCTCAAGGGTCGCCGCGTCGTCGTCTCGGCCGGCGGCACGCGGGAGTACCTCGACCCGGTGCGCTTCCTCGGCAACCGCTCCTCGGGCCGCCAGGGCTACGCACTCGCTGCCGCCGCCGCATCCCGCGGCGCCGAGGTGGTGCTGGTCGCCGCCAACGTCGCCCTCCCGGCCCCGGCCGGCGTGCGGGTCGTGGCCGTCGAGACCACCGCCGAGCTCCACCGCGAGGTGGTCGCCGCTGCGGCGAGTGCCGATGCCGTCGTGATGGCTGCGGCCCCGGCCGACTTCCGACCGACCGCGACGAGTGAGGCCAAGATCAAGAAGGCGCCTGATGGCTCCTCGCCGTCGATCGAGCTGGCTCAGAACGCCGACATCCTGCACGAGATCTCCACCGAGCGGGCTGTCGCCGGCAGCGTGATCGTCGGTTTCGCCGCCGAGACCGGTGACGCCACCGGCTCCGTGCTCGACCTCGCCCGCGCCAAGCTGGCCCGCAAGGGCTGCGACCTGCTGGTCGTCAATGACGTCAGCGGGGGAGCGGTCTTCGGCAGCGACGACAACGCGGCCGTCATCCTCGGCGCCGACGGCGGCGAGCGCGTCGTACCGCTCGGCAGCAAGGGTGCGCTGGCTCACGTCATCTGGGACGAGGTCGTGCAACGCTGGGGATTCGCCGACTGAGACGCCGGTCTTGCATGCTGGGACCACACTAGAATTACATCTTTCGGGACGACGCCGTCCGGATGCCGACATCGAACGATCTGAGAGCGAGATTCACCGTGGCTGGACGCCTTTTCACCTCGGAGTCCGTGACCGAAGGTCACCCCGACAAGATCGCTGACCGCATCAGCGACACGATCCTCGACTACCTGATGGAGCACGACGCCGACAAGGAGAACCTCCGGGTCGCCGTCGAGACGCTGCTGACCACGGGTCTCGTCGTCGTCGCCGGTGAGGTGCGCACCAACGCCTACGCCCCGATGGCCGACCTCGTGCGCGCCGCGATCCTCGACATCGGCTACGACTCCTCCGAGAAGGGCTTCGACGGCACCACGTGTGGCGTGCAGGTCGCCATCGGCGGCCAGTCGGCCGACATCGCGCAGGGCGTCGACCAGGGCCACGAGGCCCGTGTCGGAGCCTCCGAGGACGAGCTCGACGCCCGCGGCGCCGGCGACCAGGGCCTGATGTTCGGCTACGCCTGCGACGACACCGACGTGCTCATGCCGCTGCCGATCGTGATGGCGCAGCGTCTGTCGGAGAAGCTCACCGAGGTGCGCAAGAACGGCACGATGGACAACCTGCGTCCCGATGGCAAGACCCAGGTCACCATCGAGTACGACGAGGACGACGTGCCGGTCCGCGTCGACACGGTCGTGCTCTCGACGCAGCACTCCGAGGAGACCGACCTCGCCAAGCTCGAGGCCGAGATCAAGCAGCACGTCATCGACCCGGTGCTCGCCACGTTCAAGCTGCCCTCCGAGGGCTACCGCCTGCTCGTCAACCCGACCGGTCGTTTCGTCGTCGGCGGCCCGATGGGCGACGCCGGTCTGACCGGCCGCAAGATCATCGTCGACACCTACGGCGGCATGGCCCGCCACGGTGGCGGTGCCTTCTCGGGCAAGGACCCGTCGAAGGTCGACCGCTCGGCCGCCTACGCCATGCGCTGGGTCGCCAAGAACGTCGTCGCCGCGGGCCTGGCCCGTCGCTGCGAGGTCCAGGTCGCCTACGCGATCGGCAAGGCCCAGCCCGTCGGCGTGTTCGTGCAGACCTTCGGCACCGGCATCGTCTCCGACGAGGCGATCCAGAAGGCCGTGCTCGAGGTCTTCGACCTGCGCCCCGCCGCGATCCTGCGCGACCTCGACCTGCTCCGTCCGATCTACGCCCAGACCTCGGCGTACGGTCACTTCGGTCGCGAGCTGCCGGACTTCACCTGGGAGCGCACCGACCGCGCCGCCGCCCTGAAGGCCGCCGTCGGCTCCTGATTCACCCGCACCACACCGCACGTCCTGCCGAGTCGGCGCGTCTACGCGCCGACTCGGCGTCGTTTTGTCGGTGAGTCGGCGCGAGGTCGCGCCGAGTCGGCATCAGGGATGGGGGTTCGGGCGGCTGGTCGGTGGGTGCTGGTAGACCTACGCGCATGAGTGACGTCGGCGCGCAGCAGCAGCCCGAGGAGCAGCCTGAGCTGCTGCCGGGCATGGTGCGACGCACGGTGAAGCAGTCGCAGGCCAAGGCGCGCGCCACGAAGGCGCGCAAGGCTGCCGACCAGGCGATCACCACCGACCTGCCCGTCGCGCGGGTGCTGGTCGACGTGGCGCTCGCGCACCTCGACCGCACCTTCGACTACTCCGTGCCCGAGACGATGGCAGAGGCTGCGCAGCCCGGCGTTCGGGTCAAGGTCCGCTTCGCCGGCCACGACGTCGACGGCTACCTGCTCGAGCGTGCCGCGACCAGCGATCACGCCGGGGTGCTGGCTCCGTTGCGGCGCGTGGTCAGCTCGGAGCCGGTCCTGACCTCGAGCGTCGCCGCGCTGGCGGCCGAGGTCGCCGAGCGGTACGCCGGCGTGCGCTCCGACGTGCTGCGGCTCGCCGTACCCCCGCGTCATGCGACCACCGAGAAGCAGCCCTCCTCGGCGGAGCCCGCCCTCCCGCCGGTCGCGACGGCATCCCTCGACGCCGGGGCCTGGGTCGACTACCCGCACGCGACGCCGTTCCTCACCCACCTCTCCGAGGGCCGCGCGCCACGGGCGGTCTGGTCGGCCGCTCCAGGTGACGACTGGCCCGCCATGCTCGCGCAGGCGGCCGCAGCGGCACTGCGCCACGGCCGCTCGGCCGTCCTGTGCGTGCCCGAC
>NZ_JAXMNS010000452.1:0-2861 GCF_034670285.1 Nocardioides sp.
TCGTGTGGTGTCGAGCGGCGCGAGCGCCGGCGAGCTAGTCCTTCTTGGCCAGGGTGCCGAGGTAGAGCTCGATCACCTTGGGGTCGGTCGAGAGCTCGCGACCCGTGGCGGTGTAGGCGTTGCGACCCTGGTCGAGCACGTAGCCGCGGTCACAGATCTGCAGGCACCGGGCGGCGTTCTGCTCGACCATGACCACGCTGACGCCGGCTTTGTTGATCTCGCGCGTCTGGACGAACACCTCGTCCTGGAGCGCGGGGGAGAGGCCGGCCGACGGCTCGTCAAGCAGCAGCACCGAGGGGTCCATCATGAGGGCGCGCCCCATGGCGACCATCTGTCGCTCACCACCTGACAGCGAACCCGCCCGCTGACCACGACGGGTGCCGAGCGCGGGGAAGATGCTGGTGACGAAGTCGAAGCGCTCCGAGAACTTGCTGGGGGCCTGGTAGCAGCCCATCTGCAGGTTCTCCCCGATCGTCAGGCTCGGGAAGACGTTGTTGTTCTGCGGCACGAAGCCGATGCCCTTGGTCACGAGGGCGTCGGAGCGCATGTTGGTGATCTCCTCCCCGCGCAGCTCCACCTTCCCGGTGTGGATCTTCACCAGACCGAAGAGCGCCTTCAGGAGCGTCGACTTGCCCGCACCGTTGGGCCCGATGATCGCCACGAGCTCGCCGGGCTGGCAGTAGAGATCGGCTCCGTTGAGGATGTTCACCCCGGGCACGTAGCCCGCGATGAGGTCGTCCGCGCGAAGCACGGCTCCGTCCGCGGCGGCCAGGTGCGCCTTGCGGGCAGCCGCCGCGCGCTCCTCTGCCGCAGCGTCGGTCGGCACGACCTCGGACGACTCGAGGTCATCCAGCGACTGCTCGTTGCTCGGTTCACTCATGCTTCTTGCCCTTCTTCGACTGCTGGAGCTCCGCGTCGGCCTCGGCCATGAGCTCGTCGGGGTCGATCTCGGTGATGTCGGTGTCGTGGTGGGCGCCGAGGTAGGCGTCGATGACCCGCTGGTCACCCATGACGGACTCGGGCGGACCCTCCGCGATGACCTGGCCCTGGGCCATGACGATCACCCAGTCGGAGATGTCGCGCACCATGTCCATGTCGTGCTCGACGAAGAGCACGGTCATGCCGTCAGCGCGCAGCGACTTCACGTGCCCGAGCAAGGACTGCTTGAGGGCGGGGTTGACCCCGGCCATCGGCTCGTCGAGCATCACCAGCTCGGGTTCGACCATCAGCGCGCGGGCCATCTCGAGGAGCTTGCGCTGACCGCCCGAGAGCGAGCCGGCGAAGTCGGCCTCCTTGGCATCGAGCTTGAAGCGCCGGAGCAGCTCGCGAGCCCGCTCGGAGATCTCGTCCTCCTGCGCCTGCCAGAGGAAGCGGAAGGGACCGGCCCAGAACTTCTCGCCGAGCTGTCCGGTCGCACCCAGACGCATGTTCTCGATGACCGTGAGCTTGGAGAGGACCTTGGTGAGCTGGAAGGTGCGCACCATGCCGAGACGAGCGACCTTCGAGGACGAGACGCGCTTGAGCGACTTGCCGTTGAAGCTCCGGTCGCCGGTGTCTGCCTGGTCGAAACCGGTGAGCAGGTTGAAGAACGTCGTCTTTCCCGCTCCGTTGGGTCCGATCAGGGCGGTGATCACACCACGCTGGATCTCGAGGTGGTCGACGTCGACGGCCTTGAGACCGCCGAACTGACGCGTGATCTTGTCGGCGATCAGGATGGGGTCGGGCTTGGGCACTCCCGGGCGGCGTTCGATCCCGTCGAGCGCCGCCGCGGCGGCCTCGGGGGATGCCTGGGCGGGCTTTCCGGTGTCAGCGGGCATCGAGGGCGATCTCCTTCTTGTCACCGAACAGTCCTTGTGGGCGGTAGATCATCAAGAGCATCAGAGCCAGGCCGACGGCGGCGAAGCGAAGGTTACCGATGCGGGTGTTGTCGAGCAGGCCGTCAGGCATCCACGACAGCGCCGACAGGTCGGCCAGGATGACGGCGATCAGCGACAGCAGCGACCAGAAGATCACCGCTCCGGCGACCGGCGAGAGCACGCGGGCCGCGCCACCGAGGATCAACATGGTGAACGCGATGAACGTGAACTCGGTGTTGAAGGTGTCGGGCTGCACCGAGGCCAGACCGAGGGCTCCGATGAACCCGCCGGTCGAGCCGATCAGACCACCCAGGATGAGGGCCTGCAGCTTGTAGGAGTAGACGTTCTTGCCGAGCGCGGTGACCGCATCCTCGTCCTCGCGAATGCTCTTGAGCACGCGGCCCCACGGGCTGCGCATGATGGCGAACAGGAAGAGGCAGATGAGCAGCACCAGGATCCAGCCGACGGTCATGACCCACAGGTCAACCCGGTTAAAGGTCAGGAACCTGCCCATGTCAGTGGGGTAGGGATTCCAGGAGCGGAAGGTCCCGGTGAAGCCGCTGACACCGTCACGGGCGTTGAAGTAGTCCTTGAACGAGGTGGTGAAGATGAGTCTGACCACCTCGGCGACGGCGATCGTGACGATGGCCAGGTAGTCGGCGCGTAGTCGGAGCGTCGGGATACCCATGACCAGCGAGAGCAGCACGGATGCGACGAGCCCCAGCAGGATCGCGAGGAAGAAGGGCACGTCGAACGAGACGATCGTGACGGCCATGGCGTAGCCGCCCACAGCGGAGAAGGCGGCCTGACCGAAGTTCAGCAGGCCGGCGTAGCCGAAGTGGACGTTGAGCCCCATGGCGGCCAGCACGAAGCTGATGGCGATGGGGGAGAACCCGTCGTGGAGCGGGATCGAGATGAAGTCGGGCATGAGTGGTCCTTTCGCCTCAGCCGATCCGTTCCCGGCGGCCGAGCAGGCCCTGGGGTCGGACGAGAAGGATGAGGATG
>NZ_JAXMNS010000453.1:0-2860 GCF_034670285.1 Nocardioides sp.
TACTCCAATTGTATTGGTAGGGTGCGGTTCCACCGGTGACACTTACATCTATTTTACCATTGGTATGCCGCGGCCGTAGACGTTGGCCGCAGGCTCCGGGTGGCGGAACCGCTCGTAGGCCTCGGCCGGGATCGCGCCGGTGACGCCGATGGACGCCGCGACCTGGCGGGAGGCGCGGAGCAGCCGCGAGCCGAAGCGGCGGGTGGTGCCGAGCGCGACGACCGGGGCGGGTGAGCCGTCGGTGGTGGTGAAGTCGGTCGGGAACTCGAGGATGCCGCGCACGTCAGCCCCGCGGAAGCCGTAGATCGACTGGTCGGGGTCGCCCACGACCACGAGGTCACGGCCCTCGCCGGCCAGGGCCCGCAGCAGGGCCACCTGGCTGGGGTCGGTGTCCTGGTACTCGTCGACGAAGACGTGGCGGAACTGCTCGCGCAGCTCGTCACGGTGGCGCTCGGCCTCGATCACCCCGCGCGCGATCAGGTCGGGGTAGTCGATGGCGGCCTGGTCGCCGAGGACGTCGAGGTACTGGGTGAGGAAGAGCCCCGCTGCCTCGAACTCCGGCACGCCCTCGGCGCGCCCGAGCTCGACGAGCTGGTCGGGGTCCAGACCCCGCTCCCTCGCGCGGGCGATCACGGTCTGCACCTCGCGCGCGAACCCGCGCGTGCCGACAGCGGCGCGCAGCGACTCGGGCCAGCGCACCGACTCGGGAGCGTCGGTGAGGAGCTCTTGGAGGACGACGTCCTGCTCGGGGGCCGAGAGCAGCCGCAGCGGAGCGGCGTAGAGCTCGGCCGGGGAGTAGCGGCGCACGAGCCCGTAGGCGAAGGAGTGGAAGGTCGAGCTGAGCGAGGACGTCATCGTGCGCCCCAGGCGGGCGGTCACCCGGTCGCGCAGCTGCTCGGAGGCCTTGCGCGAGAACGTCAGCGCGAGCACCTGGTCGGGCCGAGCCCCGCGGCGCTCGATCCGGTCGACGATCGCCTCGACGAGCGTCGTGGTCTTGCCCGTGCCCGGGCCGGCGAGCACCAGCAGCGGTCCGCCGGCGTGGTCGACGACCTGCTGCTGGTGCTCGTCGAGCCGCGGCACGTCGACGGAGCCGGCGGCGCTTACGAGGCGGTAGCGCGCCGCGGGTGCCGAGGTCGCTGCCGGGCCGGGAGTGCTCATGGGGCCACCTAACCAGCCGCCACCGACAGCACCACCGACAGCGCCACCGACAGCGCCACCGACAGCACCGTCGACAGCCTGCTCGGGTGGCTCAGGCGTCGGCCGGGCGCTCGTTGTAGACGCCCGCGACCTCCTGGCCGGAGAGCCCCGCGATCGCGGTCATGATCTCGTCGGTCAGCTCGCGCCGCGCTCGGCCCAGGGGGACGCCGTCGAAGCGTCCGGCCACCTCGATGGGTGCGCCGAAGCGCACCGAGATCGGCACCACGCGCGGCAGCCGGGCCCCGACGGGCTGCAGCTTCTCGGTGCCCACGAGCCCGACCGGCACGACCGGCGCCCCAGCGGTCAGCGCGAGGTGCGCCACCCCGGTGCGCCCCCGGTAGAGCCGTCCGTCGCGCGAGCGCGTGCCCTCGGGGTAGATCCCGAAGGCCTCGCCACGGCCGAGGACCCCGAGGGCGATGTCGAGGCTGACGAGGGCGGCGCGGGCGTCGTCGCGGTCGACCGGAAGCATGCCGAGTCCGCTGAACCAGGCCTTCGAGAGCGCGCCGCGAAGCCCGGGGCCGTCGAAGTAGTCGGACTTGGCGAGGAAGGCCACCCGGCGCGGCACCACGATCGGGATGACGAGCGAGTCGGCGAAGCTGAGGTGGTTGCTGGCCAGGAGCACCGGTCCGGTGGCGGGCACGTGCTCGAGCCCGCTGACGTCGGGGCGCCACACGGCCTTGGCGAGTGGGGGCACCACACGGTGCAGGACCTGGTAGAGCACCTGCTCAGTGTTGCGGTTACCCGTGAGTCCGCCGAATGACAGCCCTCAGACCGGACGAGTCCAGACGTACGGCGTCGACGTGGTCACCGCCACCAGCCCGGCGCGCTCGAGGATCGGCCGCGACATCTCGGTGCAGTCGCTGTGCATCCACCGGGCGCCCTGCTCGAGCGCCGAGCGGGAACGAGCCGCGGTGAGGGCCCGGTAGATGCCGCGCCCACGCCACGGCGCGAGCGTGGCGCCGCCCCAGAGGCCGGCGAAGTCGGTGCCGGCCACGAGCTCGAGGCGTCCGGTGCTGACGAGGCCGTGCTCGGTGCCGGCCGCCCAGACCTGCATCGCCCCGTCGCTGCGGTCGACCCGGTCGAGCAGGCTCTCGCCGGCGAGGTGGCGTCCGAAGACCTCGGCCTGCAGCGCCGAGACCTCCACGAGGAGCCGCGCACGGTCCGGGTCGTCGTCCACGCGGCGTACGACGACGCCCTCGGGCAACGGGGAGAGCACGGTCGCTGCCAGGTCGGCGGTCTCCCCCACCATCACCGTCTCGCTCTCGTCCGGCTCGAACCCGGCCGCGACGAGCAGCTCGTGCAGCCCCGGCACGTCGTCGTGCCCGCGGGTCTTCCACTCCGCACTCCCGACCTCCGGATGGTCGTCGAGGAAGGCGAGGGTGTCGGCGAGGACGGCGGGGACGTCGTGGCCGGACAGGTCCTCGTAGGTGAAGAACGCTCGCCCGTCGAAGACCGCACGCCACAGCGGACCGGCGGAGTCCCACCACGGTGCCATCGCGACCTCGGCCTCACCGCGCAGCTGGGCGTCGTAGGCCGCGCGCAGGTCGGCAACGGTGGAGGTCACCCGCCGAGGCTGCCAGAACGCCGCCGCCAGGTCGACGGAGATTCCGGACCGCCGCAGGGGCGTGCCCTCCTCGAGGTAGTGCGCCCGCGCCTCGTCGTG
>NZ_JAXMNS010000454.1:0-2853 GCF_034670285.1 Nocardioides sp.
CTCTGCGTCGCCGAGAAGCAGTACCGCTGCGAGGGTCGCGACTCCGACCGCTAGGAAGCCGTCGTCCGGGCGGGGTCGATCAGCACGACGTGGCGCTCGGTGGCGAGACAGAACGCGGCGAGCAGCAGGGCGCTCGCGAACGCACCGCCGGACTCCCCCTCGAAGCCGGGTCCGGAGGACGACACCACCGAGACGGTCACCACGACGAGCACGGCACCGGCGGCCATCACCCCGGTGCGGGCCAGGGACAGCGCCACGAAGTGAGCGACCCGGTCCGGCGACCTCCCGATCGCGAAGATCAGCGACACGAAGAAGGCGATGATGAGCTGGGTGATGAAGACGAGTTCGTTGTCCACCCACCGCACGGTAGGACACCGCGTGCGGGGCGCTGGGAGTTCAGAGCAGCGAGTTGGGCTGGAAGGTCGGCCGCCGGTCCTCGTCGTCCCTGCCAGGACGCACGAACTCGAACCCCCCGGTCTGCACGACCTCCCAGGAGTCGTCGAGCGCCCGTCGTACGTCGTCGGCACACGTCGTGTGCAGCGGCGGAGCGTGGAAGGCGTTGCGACCCACCTCCGCCGCCGTGCCGACGAACGCGACCGGCCGCCCGAGCGACTGACCGCACGCGCCACAGATCCGCGCCAGCGCGCACTGGGTGACCTTGGCCTTGACCAGGTCACCGTCGCTCCAGGCGAACAGGTCCACGGGGCTCACGGGGCTCACGGGGCCGAGCGGGACCAGCCGCCGAGCTCGAGACGACGGTCGTGCATCTCGTCGTCGCGACGACGGCCGTGCTCGACGGTGACGTCCTTGCCGGTGGGCGGCTTGTCGTCCGAGGTCATCTTGTTGGGCAGCGACAGCTTGTGGATCACCCTCAGCACCTGGCCGTACTGCCGGTGCAGCGGACCGGTCGTGTAGGGGATGTCGTACTTGTCGCAGAGCGCGCGCACCTTGACCGAGATCTCGGCGTACCGGTTGCTCGGCAGATCCGGGAAGAGGTGGTGCTCGATCTGGTAGCCGAGGTTGCCGGACATGACGTGCAGCAGCTTGCCGCCCTCGAAGTTGGCGGTGCCGAGTACCTGGCGCAGGTACCACTCGGCGCGGGTCTCGTCCTCGAGCTCGTCCTCGGTGAAGTGCAGCGCACCGTCGGGGAAGTGGCCGCAGAAGATGATCAGGTAGGACCACACGTTGCGCGTGAAGTTGGCGCCGGCGTTGGCCTTGAGGGTCGACTTCCACTGCTTGCCCGAGAGCGCCGGGTAGAGCACGTAGTCCTTGACGAACTGGTTGCGGCCCTTCCTGGCGATCTGCTTGAGCTGGCGCTTCATCTCCTTCGGATCCTTCTTGCCCTTGCGGATCGCCTCGAGATCGAGGTCGTGCAGGGCCACCCCCCACTGGAAGAGCGAGGCGAGCAGAGCGTTGTAGACCGGCTGGCCCAGGTTGTGCGGGTGCCAGCGCTGCTCGCGCGCCATCCGCAGAACGCCGTAGCCGATGTCGTTGTCGTAGCCGAGCACGTTGGTGAACTGGTGGTGGATGTAGTTGTGACTGTGCTTCCACTGCTCGGCCGGCTGGGCGGTGTCCCACTCCCAGGTGGAGGAGTGGATCTCGGGGTCGTTCATCCAGTCCCACTGGCCGTGCATCACGTTGTGGCCGATCTCCATGTTCTCGAGGATCTTGGCCACCGCCAGCGCGGCGGCGCTGGCGGCCAGCACCGGCCCGCGGACCTTCTTGTCCAGCGGCGAGCTGGCGATCATGCCGATCCGTGCGGCGGCCGCCAACCAGCGCTGCGTGGTGATGACTCGGTTGATGTAGGCGGCGTCCTTGTCGCAGCGCGCCTCCTCGATCTCGGTGCGGATCGCGTCGAGCTCGGCTCCGATCTGCTCGACCTCCTCGGGGGTGAGGTGGCAGTACTCCTTGACGTCGGCGATGGCCATCAGTCGGTCCTTCCTTCGCGGATCATGAGTCTCAGATGTTCAGGACGCAGGGGCCGACCGGCACGGTCACGCACGTCTGCACCTGCTCGTTGGGCTGGTCGAACTCGGCACCGTTGCGCAGGTCGCGCACCGTGCCGCTGATCTTGGTCACGGTGCAGGTGTGGCAGATGCCGACCCGGCAGCCGTAGGGCATCCCGACGCCGGCCTGCTCGCCCGCCTCGAGCACGGTCGTGGCGCCGTCCGCCTCGACCTGCTTGCCGGAGTTCTGGAACGAGATCGAGCCGCCCTCTCCCCCGTCGCCGGACAGCTCGAGCGAGAAGCGCTCGAGGTGCAGTCGCTCGGTGAGGTCGTGGGACTCCCAGTGCTGCTCGACCGCGTCCAGCATCGGGCCGGGTCCGCAGGCCCAGGTCTCGCGCTTGCGCCAGTCGGGGATCGTGGCGTCGAGCCCGTCGGCGAGGTCGAAGATGCCCTGGGTGTCGGTGTGACGCTCGTGGACGGTGAGCGAGGGGTGCTTGTCGTGCAGCGCCAGCAGCTCGTCGCGGAAGATCATCCGCTCCGGCGTGGTCGAGGAGTAGTGCAGGACGACGTCACCCATCGTGCCGCGACGATCGAGCGTCCGCAGCATCGACATCACCGGCGTGATGCCGCTGCCGCCGACCAGGAACAGCGAGAGGGCCGGCGGCGGGTCCGGCAGCACGAAGTCGCCGGTGGGCGTGGCCAGGCGCACGATCGTGCCGGGCTCGAGGCCGTTGACGAGGTGGTCGGACAGGAAGCCCTCGGGCATCGCGCGCACGGTGATTGCCAGGGTGCGCCCGGTCTTCACCGGCGGCGAGCTCACCGAGTAGGAGCGCCAGTGGTACTTGCCGCCGACCTGGACGCCGATGCCGACGTACTGCCCGGGGCGGTGGTCGTAGTGCCAGCCCCA
>NZ_JAXMNS010000455.1:0-2851 GCF_034670285.1 Nocardioides sp.
AGGGGCGATGAAGCGGCTCGCCAGGCGGTGGATCGACGCCTCGTCGGCCTCCGGCTCGAGCGCACGCAGTCGGGCGGCGTACGACTCGAAGTACGCCCGCTGGAGGCTGGGTCGCCGGTAGCCCTCGTTGAGCGCCAGCCGCAGGTCCGACGGCAGCGCTTCGGTGGCGTACAGGAGGCGCTCGAGTAGCGGTGCGCGCACCCACCGCGAGACCGGGTCGGGGGAGGGGCCCGACCAGGGCAGGATCCCGGCGGAGTCGACGAGCGGGTCGCCTCGTTCGAGGAGCGGCACCGACGTGACGGCGTCGTCGCTGATGAGGACGACGTCGTGCCAGCTGCTGACCCCGGGCCCGGCGGACCTCACGAGCGGGTCGACCCGCTCGTCACGACGGCTTCGCGGCGCGCGCCGGGGCGGCGTGCGTGCCGTCGCCGGAGTCTCCGAGCTCGAGCATGAAGGAGGCCGCCCACGCGGCGACGTCGTGCTGGCTGATGGTCTTGCGCATCGCCTTCATCCGGCGGGTCAAGGTCTTGTCGTCGGCCTCGTAGGCCTCGAGCAGCGCCGTCTTCATGCCGTTGATGTCGTAGGGGTTGATCAGCCAGGCCTGTCGCAGCTCGTCGGCGGCACCGGCGAACTCCGAGAGCACCAGGGCGCCGTCGTTCTCGAAGCGGCAGGCGACGTACTCCTTCGCGACGAGGTTCATCCCGTCGCGGTAGGGCGTGACCACCATGACGTCGGCGGCACGGTAGAGCGCCGCCATCTCCTCGCGGGGGTAGGAGGAGTGCAGATAGCTGATGACGGGGCGCCCGATACGGCCGAGGTCGCCGTTGATGCGACCGACGAGGCGGTCGATGTCGTCGCGCAGGATCCGGTACTGCTCGACCTGCTCACGGGAGGGCACCGCCACCTGCACGAAGACGGCGTCCTCGACGTCGAGGTGGCCGTCGGCGATGAGCTCGCTGAAGGCACGCAGCCGGGCGTAGATGCCCTTGGTGTAGTCGAGTCGGTCGATGCCGAGGAAGATCTTGCGGGGGTTGCCCAGGGCCTCGCGGATGGCGGTGGCGCGTTCAGCGACGGCCGGGGTCTGGGCGAGCTCCTCGAAGCCCGCGGCGTCGATCGAGATCGGGAACGCCGCCGCGCGCACCGTGCGACCGTCGGGCAGGTAGACGAGGTCGCGGTGCGTCTTGTGGCCGACGCGCTGGCGCACGAGGCGCACGAAGTTGGCCGACCCGCCGGGCAGCTGGAAGCCGAGGAGGTCGGCACCGAGAAGGCCCTCGAGGATCTGGCGGCGCCACGGCAGCTGCTGGAACAGCTCGGCCGGCGGGAAGGGGATGTGGAGGTAGAAGCCGATGCGCAGGTCGGGGCGCAGCTCGCGCAGCATCTGCGGCACCAGCTGCAGCTGGTAGTCGTGCACCCACACCGTGGCGCCCTTGGCGGCGACCTCGGAGGCCTTCTCGGCGAAGCGGCGATTGACGCCGACGTAGGAGTCCCACCACTCGCGGTGGAACTCAGGCTTGGCGACCAGGTCGTGGTAGAGCGGCCACAGGGTGCCGTTGGAGAAACCCTCGTAGTGCCCCTCGATCTCCTCGGGCGTCATCGACATCGGCACGAGGTGCAGGCCATCGGCCTCGAAGGGCTCGAGGTCCTGCTCGGTGCCGCCGGGCCACCCGATCCAGGTGCCGTCGTTGGCGCGCATGACCGGCTCGATCGCGGTCACGAGTCCGCCGGGGGAGGGACGCCACTCGATCGTGCCGTCAGGTCGCGTCACGCGGTCGACGGGCAGTCGGTTGGCGACAATCACGAGGTCAGCAGCCACGCCATGACCCTAGTCGACGTGGCGAAGCGGGGCGCGACGTCAGGCGAAGCCCACCCCGACCTGACCGAGCAGGCCTTCCATCTGACGCATCAGTGTGAGCGTCTGGGCGTGCGGCACGAGCGGGCTCTCCCGCAGACCGGCTCGCAGGCAGCGCCCCACCTCGAGGATCTCGTGGGTGTAGCCACGGCCGAGCACCGTGGGTGACTCGACCAGCAGGTCGATCGCCGGGCCGGCCTCTTCTCCGCTCCCACGGCCGGCGTACGGCGTGAAGACGGCCGCGGTCGGGTGGTGGAAGTCCGCCAGGTCGAGGCGACCCAGGTCGGTGGCCAGCGAGGCCGAGCGCGAGGACCACGAGGTCATCGAGGCGCTCATAGTGGCGAGGGCGCCGCCGGGGTAACGACCGGTGATCGCGACGTCGAGGTCGATGCCGCGGTCGCTGAGGTCGGCCGTCGCGTGCAGGGTCTCGGCCTCACCGAGGAGCAGGTGCGCCAGCGTGAGCGGGTAGATGCCCATGTCGAGCAGGGCGCTGGCGCCCAGCGCCGGGTCGAGCATCCGGTCGCCGGGCTCGGCGTCCACGCGGAAGCCGAGCTCGGCGTGGAGGTGTCGTGGCCGACCGAGACGTCCCGAGCGGACGGCGTCCACGACGGTCTGGACGACGGGGTGGCACGCGGTCCACATCGCCTCCATCAGGAACAGGTCGTGCTCGACGGCGAGGGCGACCATCTGCTCGGCCTGGTCGAGGGTCACCGTGAGGGGCTTCTCGCACAGCACGTGCTTGCCGGCGCCGAAGGCCGCGGTGGCGTGCTCGAGGTGGAGCGCGTGGGGGCTGGCGACGTAGACGACCTCGACGTCGGGGTCGGCGAGCAGGTCGGCGTACGAGCCGTGCGGTCGGCCTCCGTGCTCGTCGGTGAAGGCTCTTGCCGACTGCGTCGTGCGTGAGCCGACGGCGACCAGGTGGGCGTCGTCGACCAGAGCGAGGTCCTCGGCGAAGGAGTGGGCGATCTTGCCGGTGGCCAGGATCCCCCAGCGGATAGATCG
>NZ_JAXMNS010000456.1:0-2841 GCF_034670285.1 Nocardioides sp.
AGGACGGACCCCCCGATGAACGACAGCACAGCCACGCCCCCAGACGTCGAGGCCTTCTGGCACTGGTGGAACTCTGAGGGCGCGACCCGCTGCGCCGAGGCGATCGCCCGCGGCGGAGCCGAGGACCTCGTCGACGAGATGACCGAGCGCGTGGGCGCCGTGCAGGAAGGCCTCGTGTGGGAGCTCGGCCCCGGCGTCGGCTCCGAGCACGTCCTGGTGGTGTCGCCCGAGGGCGATCCCGCGCTGCGGGCCGTCGCGCGACGGTGGTTGCGCTCCGCGCCGGAGCCCACGCAGACCTGGGAGTACGCCGACTCGCGCCAGCCCGTCGAGCTCGCGGGCATCTCGCTGAGCCTGGGGGAGCAGACCCTGCCGCTCGACCAGATCCGCGTCGCCACCACCCGCGAGGGCAACCGCCTGGGCGTGGTGCTCCACCACGAGGCGTTCGAGGGACTCTCGCACCAGGGGCTGCAGCAGGTCGCCGTGCTCGCGCTCGACGCGGCGCTGGGCGAGGACGACGTCGAGACCTGGATCAGCTCGATCGACGTGACCCCCAAGCCACCCGAGGACGCCGAGGCTCCCGAGGGCGCGGAGGGCGCCGTCGTCCTGCCTCTGGGAGACCTCGCCGCGTCGGTGCAGCAGCTGCGCGAGGAGCACCTCGACGACCAGGGCCTGCCCACGTGGGTGCTGCTGCGTGGCACGGGACCCGGTGGGTCCGTGCTCGTGGGCGCCCAGGTGCCGCTCTCCCCGACCTCGGCGCCGGAGCTCGACGACCACCTCGCGGTGCGGTTGCCCTACGAGGGACGCACCGAGGACGGCTTCCCCGACGAGGCCTCCCTGGTCGCGCTGCGTGAGCTCGAGGACCACCTGACCGAGCAGCTCGCGACGTCCGGGCGGCTCGTGGCGCACGAGACCAGCGACGGTGCCCGGGTGCTGCACTACTACGTCGACTCGACTTCGTCGGCCGACGGCGTCGCCCGCGCCGCGGTGACCGGTTGGTCGAGCGGCGAGGTGCAGGTCGACCGCGACCACGACCCGGCCTGGGCCGCGGTGGCCCCGTTCCGCACCTGACCCCTCGGGGGCTGGTTAACGAACGCTAACCGGCCTAGCATGACGGCATGACTTTCGAGCTGTCCCGTGAGCATGAAGAGTTCCGCCGCAGTGTCCGCGAGTTCGCGGAGGCCGAGATCGCGCCGCACGCCGCGCAGTGGGACCGTGACCACCACTTCCCGGTCGACGTCGTGCAGCAGATGGGCAAGCTCGGGCTCTTCGGCCTCACCGCTCCCGAGGAGTACGGCGGCGCCGGCGAGGACGGCGACTTCACCAGCCTGTGCGTGGCGATCGAGGAGCTCGGCCGGGTCGACCAGTCGATGGGGATCACGCTGCAGGCCGGCGTGGGCCTGGGCATCAACCCGCTGCTCAACTTCGGCACCACCGAGCAGCAGGAGGCCTGGCTGCCGGCCCTCGTGGCGGGCGAGAAGCTCGCGGGCTTCGGGCTGACCGAGCCCGGCGCCGGCTCCGACGCCGGCGCCACCAAGACGAAGGCCGAGCTCGTCAACGGCGAGTGGATCGTCAACGGCTCCAAGCAGTTCATCACCAACTCCGGCTCCGAGATCACCAGCCTCGTCACGGTCACCGCACGCACCGGGACCCGTGAGGACGGCCGCCCCGAGATCAGCGCGATCATGCTGCCCAGCGGCACCGACGGCTTCGTGGCCGAGAAGGCCTACGACAAGCTCGGCTGGCACGCCTCCGACACCCACCCGCTGAGCTTCACCGACGTCCACGTCCCCGCCGACCACCTCCTCGGTGAGCAGGGCCGCGGCTACGCGCAGTTCCTCGCCACACTCGACGACGGCCGCGTGGCCATCTCGGCGCTGAGCGTCGGCTGCATCCAGGCCTGCCTCGACATGTCGGTGCAGTACGCCGGGGAGCGCCAGACCTTCGGCGGGCCGATCGGTCGCAAGCAGGGCGTCGCCTTCCAGATCGCCGACCTCCAGGTGATGCTCGAGGCGAGCCGCCTGCTCACCTACAAGGCAGCGGCGATGAAGGACGCGATGAGCACGTCCGGCGGGCCGACCTACCAGCAGTTCAAGCAGGCCGCCTCGGTCGCGAAGGTCTACTCCACGGAGTCGGCCGTGACCGCGACCCGCATCGCCACGCAGGTCTTCGGCGGCTACGGCTTCATGGAGGAGTACCCCGTGGCCCGCTTCTACCGCGACGCCAAGGTGCTCGAGGTCGGCGAGGGCACCTCGGAGGTGCAGCGGATGCTCATCGCCCGCGGCCTCGGTCTGCCCGTCGAGTAGGCGGGGTCCGACCCGGGGGCACCGCGCCCCTAGGGTTGAGGGGTGAGCAACCGCTGGCGACACCTCCTGGGAGAGGTGTGGCGGTTCTTCGCCGTCGCGCAGGCGGCCACGTGGGTCTCGTTCCTGCTCTTCAACGTCGCGCTCCACGGCTGGCTCGTCGGAGACCCGCTGCTCGAGGACCAGGCGATCCCGGCCTACGTCATCGCCAACTCGATCGGCATGATCATCAGCTATCACGGCGCGCGCGGCTGGGTGTTTCCCCACCGGCCGCCGCGGCAGGCTGACGGCGGCTGGACGGCGTACGTCGTCATCAACGTCGCCGCCATGGCGCTGCCGGTCGGCTGCCTGGCGATCAGCCGACACGTGCTGGGTCTCGACGACGCCCTCTCCGACAACCTGTCGGCCAACGGGATCGGACTGGTGCTGGCCTTCGGGGCGCGGTTCTACCTCTTCCGACGCTTCGTGTTCAGGCGGCCCCGGGAGCCCGTCGGCTCGGCGACCTCAGTGGTCTGAGGGCGCCCACAGGTCGACCCAGCGG
>NZ_JAXMNS010000457.1:0-2816 GCF_034670285.1 Nocardioides sp.
GGTGAGCGGTGCCGCCGGAGACCTGCTGCGCTTCCTCGAGCACGACGTCGCCTTCCACCGCTTGCTGCTCCGAACCTCGGGCAACCCGATGTTCGCCGGACTCTGCGACGTCGTCGAGGAGGTCCTGCGCGGACGCACCGACCACGACCTGATGCCGCACCAACCCAAGCCCGAGGCTCGCGACCTGCACGCGCGCGTGGCACGAGCGATCGCCGACGGCGACGTCGACGACGCTCGTGCGGCGATGACCGCGTTGTGCCTCGAGGTGGTCGACGGTCTGGGAGGAACCGCCGAGGCCGATCGGGACTGACCCGCGGGGGCCGTCGGTGCGGTGGCGCGGGGGCTCCGTCACCCGACCGCCCAGACCAGCGTGGACAGCGCGAAGGCCGAGAGCCCCAGCGTGGTCTCCATGACGGTCCAGGTCTTGAGGGTGGTCTTCTCGTCCATCTCGAAGAACCGGCTCACCAGCCAGAAGCCCGAGTCGTTGACGTGCGAGAGCACCGTGGCGCCTGCCGCGATCGCGATCACCAGGGCCGCGATCTGCACGTCGCCGTAACCGCCGGCGAGCACCTGCGCCGAGATGAGGCCCGAGGTGGTGGTCAACGCCACCGTCGCCGAGCCCTGCGCCACCCGCAGCAGGGTCGCGATGACGAACGCCTGCACGAGCAGCGGCAGCCCGAGGTCGGAGAGCGACGAGGTGAGCGACTCACCGATGCCGCTGGCGCGCAGCACTCCCCCGAACATCCCGCCCGCGCCGGTGATCAGGATGATCGAGCAGATCGGCGCGAGCGCCTCGTCGAGCAGCGTGGTGGTCTCCTCGAGAGATCGTCCGTTGCTGGTGCCGAGGACGCCTATCGCCACCAGCAGCGTGATCAGCAGCGCGATCGGGGTGTTGCCCAGGAGCTGGAGCGTCGTCACCCACGTCGCGTCCCCGTCGACGGCTCCTGCAGAGGCCAGGGTGGAGGCCCCGGTGTTGCCTGCGATGAGCACCAGGGGCAGCAGCAGCAGCGCGAGCACGACGACGAAGCGAGGCGCGTCGGACCGGACGGTGGCCTGGCCGAACAGCAGCTCGGGGACGTCGACGTGCACCCGGCGTCCGAGAAGTCGCGAGAGCAGGTAGACGCCGACGTACCAGGCGACGACTGCGACGGGCAGGTTGATCAGCAGGATCGTGCCGACGTTGCCCTCGAAGAACTCCGTCGCAGCGACCGGGCCCGGGTGCGGCGGCACGAGCGCGTGCATCGAGGCGAAGGCCCCCGCTGCGGGCAGTGCGTAGTAGAGCACCGACCCACCGAAGCGCCGGGCCACCGTGATGATGATCGGCAGGAAGACCACCAGGCCGGCGTCGAAGAAGATCGGAAAACCGAAGAGCAACGCCGCGACACCGAGGGCCAGCGGCGCTCGCTTCTCGCCGAAGCGGTTGATCAGGGTGTCGGCGAGCACCTGCGCACCGCCGGTCACCTCGAGCAGCCGGCCGAGCATCACGCCGAAACCGACGAGCAGCGCCACGGCCCCCAGCGTGCTCCCGAAGCCCGACATCAAGGCTGATGGCACCTGCGCGACCGGGATACCGGCCGCGACGGCGGTCAGCACGCTCACGAGCACGAGCGAGATGAAGGCGTGCAGGCGCACCTTGATGATCAAGAACAGCAGCACTGCCACCGCGCCGGCCGCGATCAGCAGCAGCGTCGTGGTGCCGTGCACCGGGGTGATGGGATCCACGAGGGCCTCCGAGATCGACGTCAAGGCGTCGGAAAGTGACGCCGATCTCAGAAGCGTGCCCGAAAGGTACTACTTTTGGCAACCGTGCGGCCGCGCTCGGCTGCTCCTCAGCGTCGCGGGAGCAGCACGCGGAGCGCATCTCGATCGCGCGAGGCCTCCACCACCCCGCCGAGGGCGACCAGCACTGCGGCGGTGCTCTGGTCGGCGGGCTCCGACGGCGCGGTCATCGTGCCGTCGGGGTTGCCGCAGGTGATGTCTACCGCCAGCATGCTGGCCTGGCCCTCGAACACCAGCCGCACGCTGCCGCGGTGCTCGCGCACCACCTCGTCGAGCACCAGGTCGAGCGCCTGCTCGACCGGTCCCGGCGTGAAGAGCAGCTCGATGTCTCCTTCGACGGCCGCGGTGAGCACGCGTCCCTCGTCGTGCAGCTTCTCCGACCACTTCTGGGCGACCTGGGTGGCCAGCTCGTGCAACGGCGTCGCCGCACCCGCGACCAGGACCCCGCGACCCGACACCTCGACCAGCTCGCCCGCGACCTCGCCGATGCGCCCGACCGACGACAGGCACCGCAGCGCGATGCCGCGCACGTCGTCGGAGATCGTGGGGTCACCCACGAGGTCCTCGAGATGCAGTCGCAGCGACTGCAGCGGCGTACGCAGCGCGTGGGAGGCCAGCAGACCGAACTCACGCTCGCGCTCCAGGCGTTCACGCAGCTGGGCGGCGCTGCTCTCGAGGGCCTGCGCGATCGCGCGCGCCTCGGGCATCTGCGAGGACGGCAGGTCGAGGTCGAAGCGACCACGCCCCAGGGCCGCGGCTGCGAGCGCCAGCTGGGGGAAGGGGCGCGACAGACTCCGCGCCACGACGTAGCCGACCAGCCCGGCCATGAGCGCCAGGAGCAGGAGCAGCCCGAGCGTCGAGACGACGTTCCCGCTCCACATGGTGCTGAGTGGTTCGTAGCGAGCTCGTGTGACGGTCAACGTGCCGGCGGCGGTGAACACCGTGCCCGAGACGTTGTCCGAGTCGCCCGGGTCAGCTGGGTCGTCCACGTCATCGGCGACGAAGCCCGGACCGGAGAGGACGATGGCCGGCTCGTC
>NZ_JAXMNS010000458.1:0-2815 GCF_034670285.1 Nocardioides sp.
GACCCGTGCGTCCGTCGACGAGCAGCGCCACCAGGGAGATGACCAGGCCTGCGGCCAGGGCACCGAGGCTCGCGCTCACCAGGGTGCTCACGCCGGTACGGCGGGCGTCCTGCCTGGTCTCGGTCGTCATCGTCGGCGGCCGTTCTGGTCGAGGGCTAGCTGGCGTTCTTCCGGCGCTTCGCAGTGCATTTCGTGCTGCGTTGCGAGCGCTCGTGAAAGTTATCACAAGGTCTGTGGAGGCTCCCCATCGCCCACGGGGAGCACTCCCGGGAGGTCGGCCAGGGGTCGCCCGGGGCGGTGCAGGACCGGCAGCACGAAGGTCAGGAGCACCGCGAGGACGAAGCCGCCCGAGACCGCGATCCAGACCGGCGGACCGGTGTAGAGGCTCGCCAGGACGGTCGAGAAGGCGATCACGCCGGCCCACACCCACATGATCACGACCGCACGGCGGTGGGAGTGCCCGATCTCGAGCAGCCGGTGGTGCAGGTGCTGCTTGTCGGGAGCGAACGGGGAACGCCCGGCCCGGGTGCGTCGTACGACGGCGAGCACGAGGTCCATGAGCGGCACGATGAGGATGAGGATCGGCAGGGCCACCGGCAGGAGCATGGGCAGCCAGCTGGCGCGGGCACCGTCGGCGCCGAGGACGATGTCCTCGCTGGAGAACTGGGTCGTGACCGTGATCGCGGTGGCCGAGAGCACGAGTCCGATCAGCATCGAGCCGCTGTCGCCCATGAAGAGTCGCGCGGGGTGGAAGTTGTGCACCAGGAAGCCGATGCAGGCGCCGGCCAGGGCAGCGCTCAGCAGGGCGCCGGTCGTGGCCCGGTCGACGTCGTTGATCCGGGTGAGCTCGTAGCAGTAGACGAAGAAGGCCAGGGCGCTGATGCCCACGACCCCGGCAGCGAGCCCGTCGAGGCCGTCGACGAAGTTCACCGCGTTGACGGTCGCCACCACGATCAGGGCCGTGAGCAGCGCCCCTTGGGCGGGATCGAGGGAGAACTGCTCGTCGTTGGGAGCGAAGAAGAACCGGAACTGGATGCCGTTGTAGATGAGCAGCCCGACGGCGATGACCTGTCCCCCGAACTTCGTCAGGGCGTCGAGGTCGAAGATGTCGTCGAGCACGCCCACGCCGCAGACGAGGGCGCCGGCGATCAGCACCGCCTCGGCGTCCGGGAAGGTGAAGGCGTTGCTCGTGGAGAGGAACGGGAGCTCCTTGGCCACCAGGTAGGCCGCCACGAGCCCACCGAGCATCGCCAGGCCGCCCAGGTAGGGAATCGGCTCCGCGTGCACGTCGCGATCTCGTACGGCGGCGACGGCACCGGTGCGCAGTGCGATCTCGCGCGCCACGACCGTGAGCAGGTAGGTCACCGACGCAGCGACCAGGAAGACGACGAAGTACTCGCGCATGCGGGGCGCTCAGGTCTCGTCGGGGGCGGACTCGTGGGTGAGCGTCGCTCCGAGCGGCTCGAGGACGTCGTTGAGGGCATCGAGGGACAGGGCGCCGACCCGGAGCACACGGCCCTGACCGCTGGTGGCGTCGACGATCGTCGAGGCCTCTCCCCCGGCAGACGTGCCGGCGTCGACGATCACGGCGACGACGTCACCGAGCATCTGCTCGGCCTGGTCGGCGTCGGTGGCGGCGGGCAGGCCGGTGGCGTTGGCCGAGCTGACGGCCAACGGACCGGTGCGCTCGAGGATCTCGAGGGCGATCTCGTCGTCAGGCATGCGCAGGGCGACCGTGCCGCGGGCATCGCCGAGGTCCCACTGCAGCGAGCCCTGCTGACGGCAGACCAGGGTGAGGGGGCCCGGCCAGAACGCCTCGACCAGGGCCCGGGCGAACGCCGGGACGTCGGTCGCGAGGGCGTCGAGGGTGGCTGCGTTGGAGATGAGCACCGGCGGCGGCATGCTCCGCCCACGCCCCTTGGCGTGCAGGAGGTCGGCGACGGCATCGGCGTCGAAGGCATCTGCCGCGATGCCGTAGACGGTGTCGGTGGGCATCACGACGAGGTCACCACCCTGCAGAGCCGTGGTCGCGGCCTCGATGGCCTGCTCCCGCTCCTCGGGGTCGTCGGTGCGGTAGCGCTCGGAGGTCACCGGAGCATCATCGCAGCCGCGCGGTCACGAAACGTGCACGCCCCGCGAGGTCGTCGTGGTCCTCGACCTCGCGCCAGTGACCGGTCTGCACGAAGACCCCGGGGGCCGAGGCCCCCTGCACGTCGGCGTGCTCGGCGCCCAGCACTCCCCCGGGACGCAGCAACCGCCGGGCGACCCGCTCCAGGACCCGGAACGCGTCCAGGCCGTCGTCACCGGAGAAGAGGGCGAGGTGAGGGTCGTGGTCACGCGCCTCCGGGGCCACCGACTCCCAGGCCTCCAGCGGGATGTACGGCGGGTTGCACACCACGACGTCGACCGTGCCGTCGAGGTCGTCGAAGGCGTCGGCCATCGAGCCGTGCCGCAGGTCGACGCCGGTGCCCGCGAGGTTGCGCTCGGCCCAGACCACGGCCGACTCATCGAGCTCGACAGCGTGCACGCGAGCGTGCGGAGCCTCGTCGGCGAGCGCGCGCGCGATCGCTCCCGACCCGGTGCACAGGTCGACCACGACCGGCGCGTCCCGGGCCAGGGCCTGCTCGATCGCCCAGCCGGCGAGCAGCTCGGTCTCCGGGCGCGGGACGAAGACCCCGGGGCCCACGGCGAGCTCGACGTGGCGGAAGCCCGCGACCCCTGTCAGGTGCTGCAGCGGCTCCCGGGTGGCGCGACGGGTCACGAGTCCACGGAAACGTTCGGCGGTGTCGTCATCGACGTCGTCGACCAGCACGAG
>NZ_JAXMNS010000459.1:0-2783 GCF_034670285.1 Nocardioides sp.
GCCACCCAGACGATCGGCGATCTCGTCGAAGTCGACCGTCTCCTCGACAGCCTGGCTCAGCGTCTCGTGGACGATGGCGATCGACCCGACGCGTCGTACGGCCTCCTCGAGAGCCGACTTGGCCTGCTCGTTGTCGACACGTCGCGCCTGGAGGCGTAGCAAGGCGGCCACGGTCTGCAGGTTGTTCTTCACCCGGTGATGGATCTCGCGGATCGTGGCGTCCTTGGTGACCAGCTCACGATCGCGCCGCCGCAGGTCGCTGACGTCGCGCACGAGGATGAGTCCGCCGGTGTGAGCGCCGTCGGTCCGCAGCGGGATCGCGCGCACGATCAGGGCCACCTCGTCGGTCCCGATCTCGACGTCGCGGTGCGCCCGGCCCCCGAGCACGGCCGACAGGGTCTCTTCGTCGGGTCGGCGTCGAGGCGCCACCAGCACACGGACGAGATCGGGCAGCAGCAGCCCGGCCAGGTCACCGGAGAGCCCGAGCCTGCGGAAGACCGACTGCGCGTTCGGACTGGCGTAGACGACACGCCCCTGCGTGTCGACGCGGACGAACCCGTCACCGACCCGCGGGGAGTCGGCGTGGTCGCTGCGCTGCCCCGACGAGGGGAAGTCGCCGGTCGCGATCATCTGCGTCAGGTCGGCCGCCGACTGCAGGTAGGACAGCTCCAGACGGCTCGGGGTGCGGACGCCGAGGAGGTTGGTGTGGCGTCCGATGACGCCGAGCACCCGACCCGACCGCACCACCGGGATCGCCTCAGTGCGCACCGGGACCTCGTCGCGCCACTCGGGGTCGCCGTCGCGCGCGACTCGTCCCTCGGCGAAGGCGGCGTCGAGGAGCGGACGCCGTCCGTGCTCGACGAAGGTGCCGACGACGTCGTCGACGTAGGCGGTCGGGCCCGTGGTGGGACGCATCTGACCGACCGCCCAGAAACCCTTGCGGTCGCGGTCCTCGAGCCACAGGACGAGGTCGGCGAAGGAGAGGTCAGCGATGATCTGCCAGTCGGCCTGGAGCAGCTGGAGCCAGGCGACGTCGGTGCTGCCGAGGTCGGTGTGCGTACGAACCAGCTCGGAGAAGGAGGGCACCGTCACAGCGTAGGGGTGAGGCGACCTCCCGTGTCGCGCACCTCGTCATCGTTTGGCAGGATGCACCCGTGGATCTGGTGAACTGGCAAGCAGTGCTTCAAGACGACTTCCAGGTCCCGGACCACACTCCGCTGGACAAGCTCACCACCGAGCTCACCGAGCTGCTGGGCGCCACCGATCCCGAGGTCCGCGACGGCCTGGCCTACCCCACGCTGGCGACGTGGATCGAGCGCGGCGTCTACGACGACCTGCTGCCCGGTCTCGGTGACGGGATGGTCGCCGGCCTCAAGGTCGGACTCGGCGAGCGCGAGGACGACGGCGTCTTCAGGCGCAGCTTCTCGGCGCTGATCCTGACCGAGTGCATCGCGCGCGACACCGCTCGCCCGCTGGTGCTGGGCGGCAAGGTCCTCCAGTGGGGCGATGCGCTGGCCACCTGGCTGCTGCGCGAGCGCGACCGACGCGGCTTCGTGCCCGACAAGGGCTGGGCGCACGCCCTGGCCCACGGGGCCGACGGCCTCGGCGCCCTCGCCCGCTCCCCCCATCTCGGGGCCGCCGAGCTGACCGTGCTCCTCGACGTCATCGCCGACCTGCTCCTGCAGCCGACCGACGTCCTCTTCGCTCACGGCGAGGAGGATCGTCTCGCCCTGGCCACCTTGGCGGTGCTGCGCCGCAACGCCGTGCCGATGACCGTGCTCGAGCCCTGGGTCAACCGGCTCAGCGACGGTGCCCGCCTCGGACCCGATGACGGCACCGACCCCTTCCTGCGCTCCGGCAACGCCCAGGCCTACCTGCGGGCGCTCTACCTCCAGCTCGCCCTGGGCAACCGGCCCCCGGCCGCCCGGGCCGACGTCATGCTGGTCCTGGTCGGTGCCCTGCGCGAGACGAACCGGACCCTCCGAGAGGGCTGAGGCCCGGGTACTAGGGTCGGAGCATGACCGACCTCACACCTCGCCCCGACGCCCCCGCTGCCGGCCCCGGGGAGATCAGCGGCCATGCCGGCGAGCTCGCGGTCGCCGTCGCCCGCGCTCACGGCGTCGAGACGATGTTCACCCTCTCGGGCGCCCACGTCTTCCCGATGTACGACGGCGCCGTGCAGGCCGACCCGCCGATGCGGCTGCTCGACGTCCGCCACGAGCAGACCGCGGCCTTCGCAGCCGAGGCGACCGGAAAGCTCACCCGGGTGCCCGGCCTCGCCGTGCTGACCGCAGGGCCCGGCGTGACCAACGGTGTGAGCGCGATCGCACAGGCGCAGTTCGCCGGCTCCCCCATGGTGGTGGTGGGCGGACGCGCCCCGCAGAACCGCTGGGGCAGCGGGAGCCTCCAGGAGCTCGACCAGCCGCCGATCGTCGCGTCGGTCTCCAAGCTCGCGCGCACGCTGCCGACCGCCGGTGACGTGCTGGGCGGCATGGACGAGGCGTTCCGCGCCGCCGGCTCCTCGCACCGGGGTCCGGTGTTCGTCGACGTCCCGATGGACGAGTTCTTCAGCTCGGCCGTCGGACCGACCCCCGTCGGTGAGGTCGCACCGGGCTCGGCGCCCGACACCGACGCCATCGACGCCATCGCCCGCCTGCTCGGCGAGGCCTCGCGTCCGGTGCTGATCCTCGGGACCGACGTGTGGGCCGACCGCGCCGAGGTCGCCGCGCTGCGTCTCGTCGAGGACCTCGGCCTGCCCACCATCACCAACGGGATGGGCCGGG
>NZ_JAXMNS010000460.1:0-2781 GCF_034670285.1 Nocardioides sp.
GTCGCCGACGTCGGCGAGTGCAACTACCAGGCTCCGGCCCGTCCGGTCTGCCGGCGCGGGGACGTCGACGCCGACAAGATCATGGTCGTCACCGGCGACTCCCACGCTCGGGCCTGGATCCCCGCCTTCGAGCAGATCGCGCGTGAGGCCGGGTACGCCGCCTACTACTTCGTCAAGCAGCAGTGCACCGCGGCCTTCGTCGATCCCGGCCGGCTGGGCACCGGCGAGCCCTGGCCCGAGTGCGAGGAGTTCCACGACTGGGTCGTCGACCAGGTCGACGAGCTCGAGCCCGACCTCATGGTCGTGGCCACCTCACCGCCGCCCACCGGCGTCTACGACGACTCCGGCCGTCTGCTGACCGACAACGCCGACGTCGCCGAGAACGTGGCGGAGGGCTTCGACGACATGTTCGCTGCCTACCTGCCGCTGGTGGGCCGGATGGTGCTGCTCTCCGACGTGCCCCGACTGCCCGAGGAGCCCGGTGCGTGCCTGGCCAAGCGCGGGGCCGACCTCGGCGACTGCATGTTCCCGCCGACCAGCTGGAGCGAGCGCAACCGGATGATCTCCGAGGATGCAGCCACCCGCGCCGGGGTCCCGTGGGTCAACCCGTCGCCCTGGCTGTGCGCGCAGAACCTGTGCCCCGTGGTGGTCGGCTCGACGATCGCCTACCGCGACCGCGGGCACATCAGCGCGGCCCGCGCCGCCGAGCTCTGGGTGCCGCTCGGTGTCGAGCTCGAGCTGCTCGACGTGGAGGAGAAGGCCCGCGTGGAGCGCTCGGCCGACCCGTCCGCGTCCTCGGCGGGCGGGTAGCCGGACGCAGCCCGCTCGCGGGTCCGCGTCCGACGACCCTCTCGGCCCCGCTCAGAGACCGGAGATGCGCACGCCCGAGTGCGTCTTGTAGCGCTTGTTGATCGAGATCAGCACAGCCGTCAGGGGCTCGAGCTGGCGAGCCAGACGCAGCTTGCCGGCGTCGACGCCGTCGCGGCCGGTGACCGAGCGCGCCAGCTCCATGACGACCTGCTTGGCCTCGACGTCGTCCCCGACGACCAGGATGTCCTCCTCGTCGAGGAAGTCGGCGTCGCCCCACAGCGTGACGGCCGAGACGTGGTGGAACGCGCCCACGACGCGGGACCCGGCCGCGATCCGCTGGGCCGACTCAGCAGCCGAGCCCTCACCACCGTCGACGACACGGCCTGAGGGGCCCTGCTTGTCGAAGGCGAGCGGGTTGACGCAGGAGACGACGATCGTGTCGTCGAGCGGCAGCGTGGCGACCAGCTCGTCGTGCCCGTCGTACGGGATCGCGAGGAGGACGACGTCGGCGCCGGCGCACGCGTCGACGTTGGAGGCTCCGGTGACCTCGCCCGCGCCGTCGACTCCGGCGAGCCGCTCGGTGACCTCGGCCGCGACGGGCACGGCCTTCTCGGCCGCGCGCGAGCCCAGCACGACGGTGTGGCCGTGGCGGGCGAAGCGGTAGCCCAGGCCCTTGCCCTGCGGTCCGGTGCCTCCGATGACGGCGATGCGATAGCTCACGGTGGGTCTCTCCTGGGATAGCTGGATGTCTGGGTGCCCGCGAATCTGGGTCGCCCCGACTATCGCACCCCGGTGTGCGTCCTGGGGGGGGAGTCCCGTCGGCGAACGCTATGGTCACCGTAGGGTCACAGTAGAACTGTCAGAGTCGACACCAAGGAGCCCTCCATGAAGCTGTCCACGATGCTGATGTACGACGGCAACCCCCGCGCAGCGGCCGACCAGGTGGCGTCGTTGGAGAAGGCCGGGCTGGACCTCGTGTGGGTCGCGGAGGCGTACGGCTTCGACTCCCCCACGCTGATGGGCTACCTCGCGGCCAAGACCGAGACCGTCCAGATCGGCGCCGGCATCCTCAACGTCTTCTCCCGCACGCCCGGGGCGCTGCTGCAGACCGCGGCCGGGCTCGACAACGTCTCGGACGGTCGCGCCGTCCTCGGGCTCGGCGCCTCGGGTCCCCAGGTGATCGAGGGCTTCCACGGGATGCCCTACAAGCGTCCGCTCGGGCGCACGCGCGAGGTCATCGACATCGTCCGGCAAGGGCTGCGCCGCGAGCCGCTCGAGCACCAGGGCCGCGACTTCACCCTGCCCCTCCCCGCCGACCAGGGCCTCGGGCTGGGCAAGCCGCTCAAGCTCCTCACCCGCCCCGAGCGGCCCGAGGTCCCGATCTGGGTGGCGGCGCTCGGCGAAAAGAACGTCGAGATGACCGCCGAGGTCGCCGACGGCTGGATCCCGCACCTGTTCTACCCCGAGAAGGCGCACTCGGTCTGGGGCGAGTCGCTCGCCGCCGGGGCCGCGAAGCGCTCGGCCGACCTCGGCCCGCTCCAGGTGACCGCCGGCGGGATGCTGGCCATCGGTGAGGACGTCAAGGGCATGCTCGACTTCGCCCGCCCGATCTTCGCGCTCTACGTCGGCGGCATGGGCGCCAAGGGCAAGAACTTCTACAACGACGTCGCCTGCCAGTACGGCTACGAGGCCGAGGCAGCCGAGATCCAGGACCTCTACCTCAGCGGCAAGAAGAAGGAGGCCGAGGCGCTCATCCCCACCGAGTGGCTCGAGGCCGCGAACCTCGTCGGCCCCCGGTCGTACGTCGAGGAGCGCGTCGCCGCGTTCCGCGAGGCCGGCGTCACCCACCTGCAGGTCATGCCCGCTGCCGCCGACCCTGCCGCCGAGGTCGCGGCGCTGAAGGAGATCGTGTCCTGAGGCCTGGTGCCGCCGCTGGCCTCAGCGCGACAGCGAGCGGGTGATCTCCGCGGT
>NZ_JAXMNS010000461.1:0-2764 GCF_034670285.1 Nocardioides sp.
GTCGAACTCGGGAGCGAGGATGTCGCACTGCTTGATCGGGGTGCAGTAGCGCGAGTTGGGGTGGCTGGAGAGGAAGTCGGACTCCGGGGTCCAGTCCTCGCCCTTCCACGACTTCGCGGTGGCCGGCGGGTTCTCCAGGCCCTCCCACCAGACGTCGCCGTCCGGGGTGAGTGCGACGTTGGTGAAGACCGAGTTGCCCTTGTTGATGGTCTTCATCGCGTTGGGGTTGGTGTGCTCGTTGGTGCCCGGCGCGACGCCGAAGAAGCCGAACTCGGGGTTGACCGCCCAGAGGCGACCGTCCTCACCGATGCGCATCCAGGCGATGTCGTCGCCGATGGCCTCGACCTTCCAGCCCGGGATGGTCGGCTCGAGCATCGCGAGGTTGGTCTTGCCGCACGCGCTGGGGAACGCCGCGGCGACGTACTTGGTGACACCGGCGGGGCTGGTGAGCTTGAGGATGAGCATGTGCTCGGCCAGCCAGCCCTCGTCGCGCGCCATGACGGAGGCGATGCGCAGGGCGTAGCACTTCTTGCCGAGCAGGGCGTTGCCGCCGTAGCCGGAGCCGAAGGACCAGATCGTGCGCTCCTCGGGGAACTGCACGATGTACTTGGTGTCGTTGCACGGCCACGACACGTCGGCCTGGCCCTCGGCGAGCGGCATGCCGACCGAGTGGACGGCCTGCACGAACTTGGCGTCGAGCTCGGTGATCTTGTCGAGGACGTGGGTGCCCATGCGGGCCATCACGCGCATCGAGGCGGTGACGTAGGCGGAGTCGGTGAGCTCGATGCCGAACATCGGCGACTCGGCCTCGAGGTGACCCATCACGAAGGGGATGACGTACATCGTGCGGCCCTTCATGCAGCCGGCGTACAGCCCGCGCATCTTGGCCTTCATCTCCGAGGGGTCCATCCAGTTGTTGGTGGGCCCGCAGTCCTTCTCGTCGACCGAGCAGATGTAGGTGCGGTCCTCGACGCGCGCGACGTCGATCGGGTCGCTGGCGGCGTAGAAGGAGTTCGGCTTGATCGCCGGGTTGAGGCGGGTGAAGGTCCCGGTGCCCTCGAGGGCGGCGGTGAGCTGCTCCCACTCCTCGTCCGAGCCGGTGCACCAGTGGATGGCGTCCGGCTGGGTCATCTCAGCAACCTCGGTGACGAAGTCGATGATGCCCTGGTGGGTGGTGGGGAACTCGGTAACATCCTGCGTGGCGGTCATGCCATCGTCCTTCGGTCTCGCGACGAGATAGTCGTGGAGCAGTGGGATCGCGCGGCGTCATTGCAGGCGCCTCGAGAGCGTAACGGCGCCCCTGCGGACAGGCCTATTGGATCGTTCAACGACTCGTGACCCAGGCCACACTCGGCCGGCATGCGCACCCGATTTAGCCCTGGCGGCTGACCTCGGCTATTCTCGTCCAGTCTTCGCGGCACTGCTGCGGGACATGCGCCTGTAGCTCAACGGATAGAGCATCTCACTACGGATGAGAAGGTTTGGGGTTCGAATCCCTACAGGCGCACCGATTGATCAGGCCCGGTCCAGGTGACCGGGCCTGATCCGTTTTTCCCGCTCCTCAGAGGTGGCGGCCGAGCGGCGCCGTAACGAAAACCGGGACTCGTAGTTGGACTGGTGTCTCCCCTGACAGTACGGACGGCTCGCCGGGACCACTCGGCGCCGCACGTGATCGCTCGGGACCGCCGCGGGGGACACGTGCCGTCATCCCCGACCCTGGAGCCTCACCCGTGCCTCACCGCGCCCGCTTGTCGATCGTCGCCGCCTTGAGCGTCCTTCTCCCCGCCATTGCTCTGGTGACGCCGGCGTCGGCGGCAGACGAGGACCCGATCTCGGCGTACGCGCCCGCTCGTGAGTCGCACGTGCGCGCGTTCCCGAGCCAGGTGCGGATCGTGTTCCGGCAGAGCATCACGGTCGCCTCGTCGATCGCGCTGAGCGGTCCGAACGGCGCGATTCCGTGCGTTCAGACGTCGCCGACGCCTGCGTTCCCGGAGAGCAACGTGGTGGCGTGCCGTCCGACGTCCGCCTCGGCGGGCGGCGCTCTCGACGGCGTCTACACCGTCGGGCTCGAGGGGGTCTACGCGAACGGCGATCCGACGTACGAGGAGACCTACACCTTCGTCGTCGACACTGTGACGCCCCCGGCCCCGACCGGTCTCGTGGCGTCCGTCGACCCTTACCTCTCCGACAGCGGCGACCTCGTCATCTCCGGCACCACCGAGACCAAGACCGACACGGTCTTCGTGACGGTGGGGGACGGCGAGCGGACCGTCACCGCGAGCAACGGGCTCACCAAAGCAACGGATGACTCCCGTGACTTCAACATCGTCGTTGAGGCCGCGGACGTCGCCACGCTCGCCGACGGTGAGCTCACCGTCACGGCCCGCAGCCGCGACCGTGCCGTCAACGACGGGCCGACGGCCGAGATCACGATGATCAAGGACACCGCCACCCCGTCCGTGGTCGCCACCGACCCCGCCGACGACGCCGAGGTCCCCGGCTCGGAGCTCGACTACGTCGTCACTGCCTCGGAGGCCCTCGACGACACCAGCAGTGTGCGGCTCTTCGACAGCGCTGACGCCCAGGTCGAGGCCGACGTGGTCGTCGCCGGCGAGACCGTCACCGCTTCGCCGTCCGCGACGCTGCCCGACGGCGCCTACCGCGCCGAGATCGACCTCGTCGACACTGCAGGCAACGCCGCCGAGACCGAGACCCGGACCTTCCGGGTCGACAACAGCGGCCTGCCCTCCACGACCGCGCGGCT
>NZ_JAXMNS010000462.1:0-2751 GCF_034670285.1 Nocardioides sp.
GGGCTTCCTCGAGCGGCACGCGACCGCGAGCGCCGACCTGGCGGCCTACCTGTCGGGGGAGCGGTGGTACCAGCGCAAGATGGCGGCGACCGGTCCACGCTCCATCGCCTACTTCTCGCCCGAGTTCGGCATCACGGCCGTGCTGCCGCAGTACTCCGGCGGGCTCGGCATCCTCGCCGGCGACCACCTCAAGGCCGCCAGCGACCTGGGCGTGCCGATCATCGGGGTCGGGCTGCTCTACCGGCACGGCTACTTCCAGCAGTCGCTCTCGCGCGAGGGCTGGCAGCAGGAGACCTACCCGGTGCTCGACCCCGACGAGCTGCCGATCTCGCTGCTGCGGGAGCCCGACGGCACCCGCGCCACGATCTCGATCCAGATGCCCGACGGTCCCGACCTGCTCGCGCGCATCTGGGTGGCTGGTGTCGGGCGCGTGCCGCTGCTGATGCTCGACACCGACGTCGAGGGCAACCCCGAGCACTACGTCGACGTGACCGACCGGCTGTACGGCGGCACGTCGGAGCACCGGCTGCGCCAGGAGCTGCTCCTCGGCGTCGGTGGCGTGCGGGCCCTGCGTGCCTACGCCCGGATCACCGGAGCGCCGGAGCCGGAGGTGTTCCACACCAACGAGGGGCACGCGGGGTTCCTCGGCATCGAGCGCATCCGTGAGCTCACCGTGGCCCCGAACGGTCCTCGGCTCGACTTCGACACCGCGCTGGAGGTGGGGCGGGCCTCGACGGTGTTCACCACCCACACCCCGGTGCCGGCCGGCATCGACCGGTTCTCGCGCACGCTGATCGAGCAGTACCTCGGCGAGAACGGCGCGACGCCGGGCGTGCCGACCGAGCGGATCCTCGCGCTCGGCAGCGAGGATTACGACGGTGGTGACCACGGGGTCTTCAACATGGCGGTGATGGGGTTCCGCCTCGCCCAGCGCGCCAACGGCGTGTCCCAGCTGCACGGCGAGGTCAGCCGCGGCATGTTCAACGGCCTCTGGCCGGCCTTCGACGAGGCCGAGGTGCCGATCGGGTCGATCACCAACGGCGTCCACGCCCCGACCTGGGTGGCGCGCGAGGTGATCGCACTGGCGACCTCGCGAGGCGCCGACACCGACTCCGACGACACCGACGGGTTCTGGAACGCCGTCGACGAGATCTCCGGGGTCGACGTGTGGCGGGTCAAGCGGGTGCTGCGCGAGCGCCTGGTCGTCGACGCCCGCAAGCGGCTGGCCCGCTCGTGGGAGAAGCGCGGTGCAGCCAAGGCCGAGCTGGCGTGGATCGACGAGGCGCTGGACCCCGACGTCCTGACGATCGGCTTCGCGCGCCGGGTGCCGTCGTACAAGCGACTCACGTTGATGTTGCGCGACCCCGAGCGGCTGCGCCGTCTGCTGCTCCACCCCGAGCGACCGGTGCAGCTGATCATCGCCGGCAAGTCGCACCCGGCTGACGACGGCGGCAAGAAGCTGATCCAGGAGATGGTGCGCTTCGCCGACGAGGCCGACGTGCGGCACCGCATCGTCTTCCTGCCCAACTACGACATCGCGATGGCGCAGCCGCTCTACCCCGGCTGCGACGTGTGGCTCAACAACCCGCTGCGTCCCTACGAGGCGTGCGGCACGTCGGGCATGAAGGCTGCGCTCAACGGTGGTCTGAACCTGTCGATCCTCGACGGCTGGTGGGACGAGTGGTACGACGGCGACAACGGCTGGGCGATCCCGTCGGCCGACGGCGTCGACGACACCGACAAGCGCGACGACCTCGAGGCCGCCGCCCTCTACGACCAGCTCGAGCGCGAGGTGACGCCGCGCTTCTACGACGTCGACGCCGACGGCGTGCCGACGCGCTGGGTCGAGATGCTGCGCCACACCCTGAAGTCGCTCGGGCCCAAGGTGCTCGCGACCCGGATGGTGCGCGACTACACCAAGCAGCTCTACGCGCCCGCCACCGAGACCGCTCGAGCGCTCAACTCCGACTTCGCCGGCGCCCGTGAGCTCGCGGCGTGGAAGAAGAAGGTGCGGGCGGGGTGGCCCGAGGTGAAGGTCGAGCACGTCGAGTCGAGCGGGGTGGGCGATGCCCCCGAGGTCGGGTCCGAGCTCACCGTGCGGGCCTTCGTGGCGCTCGGTGACCTCTCACCGCACGACGTGCGGGTGCAGCTCGTGCACGGGCGCGCGCACTCCGACGACTCGTTGACCGAGACGGTCGCCTTCGACCTGACGATCAGCGAGTCCTACGACGGCGGCCGGTTCCGCTTCGACGGTCGGCTCTCCCTGGCCCGCAGTGGGGCCTTCGGCTACACAGTCAGGATCCTCCCGAGCAACGACCTCCTGGCCTCGCCGGCCGAGCTCGGAGTGGTCGCCTTCGCCTGATCCGTCCCGCATTCTTTGCCGAGTCGGCGCGACTACGCGCCGACTCGGCGAGAACGGACGGCGCGCAGGGTGCGGGCCGCGAGGGTGAGGACGACGAGGGCGGCGAGCAGGAGCAGCCAGGCGAGCGGTCCGAGGGAGTCGACCGTCTGGGCCAGGGTGATCTGCAGGGACTCCGCCACCGCGATCACCGGGTCGTCGCCGACGGCGTCGCCGCGCAGCACCCGCACCTCCCACCAGCCGTAGTAGGCCACGTAGGACCCCGCCAGGAGCAGCAGCGCGCCGCTGGCGCGCGGCACCCAGCGTCCGCTGCTGCGCAGACGTCGGATGACCGCGTCGCGAGCCAGTGCGGTCGCGACGGCCACGGTGCCGACCACCAGCCCCATCCCGGC
>NZ_JAXMNS010000463.1:0-2749 GCF_034670285.1 Nocardioides sp.
GGTGCACGACGCGCACAACCCCGACCCGTCCACGGCCTTCGCCCTCTCGCGACTGACCGACGCCGGCTACCTCAACACCTCGCCGATCGGGATCTTCCGGCAGGTCGAGCGGCCGACGTACGACGACCAGGCGCGCGCTCAGATCCAGTCGTCACAGGCCGCGGCCCCGGGGACCCCCCAGGAGCGGTTGTCGGCGCTGATCAACGGCGGCGACACGTGGAGCATCGTCTAGGTCGAGCGGCTCACGCCTCGCTCACGGGGCGGGGCAGTCCTGGTTCGGCTTCTTGACGCAGGTCACCCATGCCGGGCTGTAGGTGGCGTTCTTGCGTGCCCGCCACACCCACGAGCCCGTCGTCGGGGCGTAGACCCGCATCGTGTAGCGGCCCTTCTTGTTGATCTTGGCCTTGCGGTACTTCTTGAAGTTGCAGGTGCCCTTCTTCTGGTTGCAGCTCGTCGCCTTCTGCACCTGCACGGGGCCCTTCTTGGGCCGGATGACGCCGGTCAGGAAGAGCTTGCCCTGGCGCCTGACGATCTTGCCGGTCAGCTTCTTGACCTTCGTGCGGGCGCGGGCCCGAGCCGACGCGGCGGACGACGGCAGCGGTGCCGCGGACGCGGCGGGCACCGTCCTGTCGGACGTGGTGACGGCGGCACCAGCAGCACCGGCAGCACCTGGACCTGCCGGCACGAGTCCGAGCAGGACCAGGGCGAGGAGGGCGACGAGGAGGAGGCGACTGGAGCGCATGGGGAGTCTCCTGTGACTGAAGCGAGGGCGGGTGACGACGGTCTCCGACGCCCAGCCCGAGAAAGTCCCACGGACGTGACGCCATAGTATCGGCGCGTGCCCGACCATCGCCGCGGTCTCCTGCTCGGGGTCGGCGCCTACGCCCTGTGGGGCGCCTTCCCGCTCTACTGGCCACTGCTCGAGCCCGCCGGGGCGCTCGAGATCCTCGCGCACCGGATGGTGTGGTCGATGCTCGTCATGGGCCTGCTGGTCCTCGTGCTCCGACGAGTGCCTCAGGTCCGCGCCATCGTCGCCAACCGCCGCGTGCGACTGCTGCTCGTCGTCGCGGCCGTGACGATCACCCTCAACTGGGCGACCTTCATCTACGGCGTCAACAGCGGCCGCGTGGTGGAGACGTCCTTGGGCTACTTCATCAACCCGCTCGTGACCGTGCTCCTCGGCGTCTTCGTGCTCGGCGAGAGCCTGCGCAGGCTCCAGTGGTGGGCGCTCGGGATCGGCGGCCTGGCGGTCGTCGTCCTGAGCATCGACTACGGCCGACCGCCGTGGATCGCCCTGGTGCTGGCGTTCTCGTTCGGCACCTACGCCCTGGCCAAGAAGACCGCCTCGGTCGGTCCCGTCGAGAGCCTGGCGTTCGAGACGGCCCTGATCGCGCCGTTCGCGCTCGGCTTCCTCGTCTGGCTCTCGGCGGCCGGGCGCTCGACCTTCACCGGCGAGGGTCTGGGCCACGCCCTGCTCCTGCCGACGACCGGCATCGTCACGGCGATCCCGTTGATCCTCTTCGGCGCCGCGGCGGTGCGGGTGCCGATGGTCAGCCTCGGGCTGCTGCAGTACCTCGCGCCGATGATCCAGTTCGCCCTGGGACTGATCGTCTTCCAGGAGTCGATGACTCCCGGCCGCTGGGCCGGCTTCGCGCTGGTGTGGACGGCGCTCGCGGTCTTCACCGTCGAGGCACTGCGCCACCGCCGCCGCCAGCTCATCCTGACCGTCGCGGCCTCCCCCGCCGCCTGAGCTCGTCGCCGAGAAGCTAGGCGGAGCGCACGGCGACGAGGTCGGCGAAGGCCTCGAGGGCTTCGCGCACCGGACCCTGCGGAAGCACGGCGAGCAGTGCCTTGGCCTCGGTGGCCCGGGCGATGACGTAGTCGCGGGCCTCGGCGAGGGCCGGGTGCGCGCGGAGCAGGTCGAGGGCCTCGGCGACCTCCGCCTCGTCGGTGATCGGTCCGGCGAGCAGCGCCTGGAGGCGGGCGTCGGCGGGGTCGGTGGAGGCCTGGGCCATCAGCGTCGGCAGGGTCGGCACGCCCTCGCGCAGGTCGGTGCCGGGGGTCTTGCCCGACTCCTCGGTCTCGGAGGCGATGTCGAGGATGTCGTCGGAGAGCTGGAAGGCCGAGCCGACGATCTCGCCGTACGCCGTCAGCGCCTCCTCGACGTCTGCGCCGGCACCGCCGAAGCGGGCGCCGTAGCGGGCCGAGGTCGCGATCAGCGAGCCGGTCTTGCCGGCCACCACGTCGAGGTAGTGCGCGAGCGGGTCCTCGTCGGGGCCGGGCTTGACCGTCTCGAGGATCTGACCCTCGACGAGCCGGGTGAACGTCTCGGCCTGGATGCGGACGGCGTCCGCGCCGAGCCGGGCGGTGAGCTCGGAGGACTTGGCGAAGAGGAAGTCACCGGTGAGGATCGCGACGAGGTTGTCCCAGCGGGCGTTGGCCGAGTCGGCCCCGCGCCGCAGGTCGGCCTCGTCCATCACGTCGTCGTGGTAGAGCGAGCCGACGTGGGTGATCTCCACGACGCAGGCCGCGGTGATCACGTCGTCGGACTCCGGGTGGGCCCCCGCCTCGGCGGCGAGGAGCACCAGCAGCGGCCGGAAACGCTTGCCGCCGGCCGACAGCAGGTGCTGCGCCGCCGTCGTGACGTACGGCGCCCGCGAGACCGCGTGGCCGAAGAGCGCCTCCTCGACCTCCGCCATCCGCTCCCCCAGCCGCCGGGCGAGCCCGGCGTCGCTGATGGGGAGGGCCA
>NZ_JAXMNS010000464.1:0-2733 GCF_034670285.1 Nocardioides sp.
GACTCGATTTTACTTTCCGCAGGTGTCTTGACGTGTGAGGCTGAGAAGATCTGGGGGAGGGGTACGGCTGTGAAGCGGTCACTGGGGGACGGGCAGCTGGGGCAGCTGGGGCAGCTGCGAGAGCTTGCTGCCGAGCACGCGCCCGTTCCCGAGACCCTTATCGGCCCGGATGGTTCGGTCCTGAGCGTCAACCGTGCGCTGTGCGACCTCCTCCGCAGTGACGCAGCCCAGCTGGTCGGCACCCGCTACGCCGACTTCACTCATCCCGACGACCGTGCACGGCACGAGCGGCTGTTCCAGGAGGCGGTCGCGGGGATCCGCGACGGCTACCGCCTGACCAAGCGCTGCCTGCGCGCCGACGGGTCGATCCTGCAGGGCGACTACGCGGTGAACGTGCTGCGCGACGAGGGAGGCCGGGTGCGGTGCCTCGTCGGCCAGCTGATCGACGTGACCCCGCAGCGCGCCCACGAGCAGCAGCTGCGCGAGGCCCTCGAGACCATCACTCGCCAGCGCGAGCTGACCCAGGCGATCCTCGACACCGTCGACGTGGGGCTGCTCCTCATCGACCAGCACGGCCACTACGAGGCCTACAACCGCCGCCACCGCGACTTCCTGCACCTCTCCTACCCCGAGGGTCACCATGGTCAGGCCGGTCAGCTCGGTCATGTCTACGCCGCCGACGGCGTCACGGCCCTGACGACCGAGGAGATGCCGTCGACGCGGGCCGCGAACGGCGAGGAGTTCGACGACCTGCGGATCTGGATCGGCGCCGACTCCGTCGAGCGCCGGGCGATCTCGGTCTCCTCCCGGGCGCTCTTCGACCCCTCGGGCGGCTTCGTCGGCTCGGGAATGTCCTACAGCGACATCACCGAGCTGATGCGGGCGATCCAGATGCGCGACGACTTCCTCGCCTCGGTCTCGCACGAGCTGCGAACCCCGCTCGCCTCCGTCGTCGGCTACCTCGAGCTGCTCGGTGAGAGCCTCGACTTCGGCGCGGAGTCGCGACACCAGATCGAGGTGCTCCAGCGCAACGCCGCTCGCCTGCGTGACCTCGTCTCCGACCTGCTCGAGTCCGCGGAGCAGCGCACGGGTCCGGTCGTGCTGGCCACGATGACGGCCGACGTGAGCCGGATCGCCGAGGAGGCCCTGGAGGCAGCGGTGCCGTCGGGCTGGGAGGCCGGCGTGGAGCTGAAGGGCGAGATCGAGCCCGGGATTCACGGCATCGTCGACGCAGGCCGGGTGCGGCAGGTGATCGACAACCTCGTCTCCAACGGCATCAAGTACTCCGACCCCGGCGATCGGGTCCTGCTGACCCTGAGCTGCAGCGACGACGTGGCGCTCATCGCCGTCCGGGACACCGGCATCGGCATGAGCGAGGACGACCTCGACCGGCTCTTCACTCCCTTCTACCGCTCGGCCCGGGCCCGGGAGCGACTCACTCCCGGCGTCGGGCTGGGACTCGGGATCTGCCAGGCGATCGTGGCCGCCCACGGCGGAAGGATCGAGGTGGAGAGCAGGCCTGGGGAGGGGTCCCTCTTCACGGCGACGCTTCCGTTGACCTGACTCGCGGGCCCCACGGTGCAAGGGGTCTTTGTTTCAGAAACGTCACACTCTGTGGTCGACGCCCCGGGGTGCTTCTAGGGGTCAGGAATGTCTTCACAGGAGAGCGGCGCCGAGACACTCGTGGTGGGTGGCCTCGACGAGCCGACGGGGCTCGAGCCCGACCAGGGGGCGCTGGACCTCGCGCAGCCGGGCGACGACCACACACAGGCCGACTGGGAGAAGGCGACCGCGACGGTGCTGCGCAAGGCGCGCCGGATGACCGACGAGGACGCCGACGACCTGGTCTGGGACAAGCTCACCCTGACCACGCTCGACGGGATCGCGGTGACGCCGCTCGGCACCCCTGACCTGCTCGACGACCTCGACCTGGCGGTGCGCCCGACTCGTTCGGGCGCCTGGGACAACCGCGCCCACCTCGGGCACGGCCCTGCTAAGGCGGGCAACGAGGACGCACTGGTCGACCTCAACGGCGGCGTGACCAGCCTCTGGCTGAGCGTCGGGCCCGACACCGACTTCCACACCCTGCTCGACGGCGTCTTCCTCGACCTCGCGCCCGTCGTCCTCGACGCCACCGCGGACCCGGTGGCCACCGCGCAGGCGTTCCTCGCCTTCGCCGGCGACCTCGAGCTGCACCCGGGCACCAACCTCGGCGTGCCGGCCCCTCAGGCGACCGCCGACATCGCTGCGCTCGCCCAGGAGCGCGGGATCCTCGCGTTCGTCGTCGACGGTACGAGCGTGCACGACCGCGGCGCCTCCGACGCCCAGGAGCTCGGCTGGTCGATGACCGCGGCCGCTGACTACCTGCGCGCCCTGACCGGAGCCGGCGTCGCCCTCGAGGACGCCGCGGGGCTCGTCGAGTTCCGCTACGCGGTCACCGACGAGCAGTTCCCGAGCATCGCCAAGCTACGCGCCGCTCGGCAGCTGTGGGCCCGCGTGCTCGAGCTGAGCGGGGCCGCGCCGGTGGAGCAGAAGCAGCACGCCGTCACCAGCAAGCCGATGATGAGCCGCTACGACCCCTACGTGAACATGCTCCGCACGACCGTCGCCGCGTTCGCGGCCGGCGTCGGCGGCGCGGACGCCGTCACGGTGCTGCCGTTCGACAGCCCCCTCGGTCGCCCCGAGACGCTGGGCCGACGCATCGCGCGCAACACCTCGGCGCTGCTCGTCTCC
>NZ_JAXMNS010000465.1:0-2732 GCF_034670285.1 Nocardioides sp.
TCTCGACCTCGACGCCTTCTTTGCCGCCGTGGAGCAGCGCGACAAGCCGTCGCTGCGCGGCAAGCCGGTCGTCGTCGGCGGGGTCGGGGGCCGCGGCGTGGTGGCGACCGCGTCCTACGAGGCACGGGTGTACGGCGTCCGGTCGGCCATGTCGACCCGCGAGGCGCGCTCACGCTGCCCGCACGCCGCCTTCCTCACCGGCCGATTCCACGCCTATCGCGCCAGCAGCACCATCGTGATGGGGCTCCTGCGCGAGGTGTCACCGCTCGTCGAGCCGCTGTCGCTCGACGAGGCGTTCGTCGACCTCGAGCAGGCCGGCCTGCCCGACCTCGAGGTGGCCACCGTGACCGCCTTCGCCCAGGAGCTGCGGGCGCGGGTCGAGCGCGCCACCGGCGGACTGACCGCATCGGTGGGACTCGGTACCTCCAAGTTCATCGCCAAAGTGGCCAGCGACCTCGACAAGCCCGACGGCCTCGTGGTCGTCGCTCCGGGCACCGAGAGCGACCTCCTGCGCCCCATGCACGTCTCGGTCATCCCGGGCGTGGGCCCGGCGACCGTCGAGCGACTGCGCCGCGCGGGGCTCCACACGGTGGCCGACCTGCAGTCGGCGGGCCTCGACGAGCTCGTGCAGCTGGTCGGCAAGGCCCACGGCACCGGGCTCCACCACCTCTGCCGGGCCGAGGACGACCGTCCCGTCGTGGCGGAGCGGGAGGCCAAGTCGGTGAGTGTCGAGGGCACCTACGAGACCGACCTCACCGACCGCCGGCTGATGGAGGGGCTGCTCACCCGGCAGGCCGGAGAGGTCGCCACCCGGCTCCGGGCGCAGGGGCTCTCGGGACGCACGGTCACGATCAAGGTCCGCGCGCACGACTTCACCACCCTGACCAGGTCGAGCACGCTGCCGGAGCCGACCGACAGCAGCGCGACGATCAGTCGCCTGGCCCGCGGGCTGCTCGCCGACCTCGACACCTCCGGCGGCGTCCGGCTGCTGGGAGTCGGCGTCTCGGGACTGGCCGACTGGATCCAGGACGACCTCTTCGGCGGGAGCGACGACGCGGCGGCCGAGGCAGTGGCGATCCAGAGCGCCGACATCACCGTCGCCGCACCTCGACGCTCGTCGTGGGGCCCCGGCCAGGACGTCGTCCACGACGACCTCGGACGAGGCTGGGTGTGGGGCTCCGGACGAGGCGTGGTGACCGTGCGCTTCGAGACCGCCGAAACCCCGGCCGGACCGGTGCGCTCCTACGCCGTCGACGACCCGGCGCTGCACCACTGGCCCCCGCCGGAGAACAATCCGGTGGCCGAGGAGTCCACGGGGCCGTAACGTCCACCGACGTGGAGATCACCGAGCTGGACGTCCAGGACGACGTCGCCCTGCGCGCCGTGTACGACGTGGAGGCGCGAGCCAACCACCTCGACCGCGAGGACGCCCCGCAGTGGTCCTGGCAGGAGATGTCCGGAGCGGCTCGGCGCCCCGACCCCGGCGAGCGCCAGTGCTTCTTCGTGGGGCGGGTCGAGGGCCGCACCGTCGGCTTCTGCATCGTCTACCTGAGCCTGCACGACAACCTCGACAAGTGCTGGATCGAGGTGAAGGTCGACCCCGCCGAGCAGCACCGCGGCTTCGGTCGCCTCCTGCTCGAGCGCGCGGTCGAGGTGGCCACGGTCGAGGGCCGCACCGCGGTGGTGATCGAGACGGTGCTCCCCTTCGACCGCGTCACCGACCACCGCTACCGGCGCTTCGCCGAGGCAGCCGGGTTCACGCTCGCCAACGTGGAGATCATCCGCGACCTCCCCCTGCCCGTCGCGACCGATCAGCTCGACGCGTGGGCGGCTCGCGCCGCACTCAAGAGCAGCGACTACCGCATCGAGACCCACGTCAACGTCGTCCCGGAGAACCTCGTGCCGTCCTTGGTCGTCCTGCACGGCCAGCTGGGCGTCGACGCGCCCACCGGCGAGGTCGACTGGGAGGAGGAGCTGATCACCCCCGAGCGCTTCACCGAGAGCCGCGCAGCCCTGGTGGCAGCCGGGCGCACGATGTACGAGACGGTCGCGATCGCCCCCGACGGCACGGTGGCGGCTCAGTCGACGATCTCCGTCCCGCCGGCCGGACGTCTCGACGTGTCGCAGTGGGGCACCTTCGTGCACCGCGAGCACCGCGGGCACACCCTCGGCCTTGCGGTGAAGGTCGCCAACCTCCGCGCCGTGCAGGAGGCGCATCCGGAGATGCGCCGCGTGCGCACCCAGAACGCCGAGACCAACGACTGGATGGTCGCGATCAACGTCGAGATGGGCTTCGAGCCGATCGAGGCGTCGGTCGAGCTCGTCAGACGCTCTTGACCGGGGCGAACCTCACCGGGTCCCCCGGCGCCAGCTGAGCGCACCGCCCCAGCTCGGAGGCCTCGACGACGGCGATCACGGGGTACCCGCCCGTGCTCGGGTGGTCGGCGAGGAAGACCACCGGTCGACCGTCCGGCGGCACCTGCACGGCGCCGAGCACCATTCCCTCGCTCGGCAGCTCGTCGTGGCGGCGGCGCACGAGGGCGGGTCCGCTCAGCCGCAGGCCTACGCGGTTGGAGTCGGCGGTGACGGTGTACTCGTGGGCGCAGAGCCGGTCCAGGGCGTCGGCCTCGAACCAGTCGGCCCGCGGGCCGGGCACGACGTGGAGCGGGCCCTGGGCGGCCGGTCGTACGCCGGTCGCGACGTCGACCGTGGCCGGCGCCGCCTGCGGATCA
>NZ_JAXMNS010000466.1:0-2724 GCF_034670285.1 Nocardioides sp.
ACCCCACCTTCCCGACCTCCGCGGTCATCAGCAGCCGGGCGCTGCTCATCGGCGCGACCCGGGCACCGACCCCAGCGACTCCGAGGCGCGTGCCGGAGAGGGCCGTCGCAGCGGTGGTGGCGTAGGCCCGCAGGGCGGCGAGCATCCGCGCGAACCTCGGCGCTGCGGCAGCGATCTTCGCGAGATTGATGGCCACGGCACCGCCGTTCGCCGTACCGAACGTGACGAACCCGAGCGCGAAGCCGGCCACCTGGACCGCCACGGCGTCGCGGATCAAGTCGCTGACGAGGTCGAGGATCGCGTCGCGCTGCTCCTGCACGGCGCTCGCGTAGCCGTCGCACAGCTCGGCCAGGTCGCGGCACTGGTCACCGAGGTCGCCGACGGCGACACCGAGCCGGCCGATCGCCCCCGTTGCGGGCAGGATCTCCGGCGAGCGCTCGTTCCACAGCTCGGTGATGGCCCGGCTGGGATAGGTCGCCACGTCGTCTAGGCCCTGCCCAGCAGTGCGCCAGGTGGCGGCCGCGGCACGCAGCTTGTCGAGGTCGGCGTCCGGCCACACGAAGCCCTCGACGTGGTCGAGGATCCGGTTGGCCCACTCCGGGAGTGACGACGGGTCGCCGCCAAGGGACGACGGCGGGGTGCGGCGTGGGACCTCGAGCCAGTCGTGCGTGCCGAGCGCCACGGGACCGGCGAGATCGACCAGCCGCTCGATCCCGAACGTCGAGGCGCGCTCGGCGCGCGAGTGGTTCTCCCAGGACGCGAACGAGAGCCGTCCGAGGTTGCCGAGCGCGCCCACGGCGTCGCGCAGGGCGTCCAGGACGGCGCCGGCAGCCGCGTCGTACTCGCTCGCCCAGCTGCTTGCGAACGACGAGTCGCCCGCCATCGCGCCGGTGTCGGCAAGCCCGTCGGCCAGCACCGAGTAGTGGTGGGCAGCCCAGACGTTGCCGCCCTGAAGCAGTCCCGAGGCCTCGGCGTAGCCCGCCCCCGAGACGTCGAGCAGCGTCACAACGCCTCCCACATCGCCAGGTTCGCCTCCACCGCCGAGCGGTAGTTGTCGTGCGAGGTCGCGGCCGCCGACCGCATCGTGGCCAACCCGGCACGCATCTGCGCGAAGCCCTCCTCCCAGGCGGCCTGCGCCTCGGCCTGTGCCTCGGCGGACCGTCCGCTCCAGGTCAGGTGGAGCCGGGCGACGTCGCGCCGTACGTCGTCCAAGGCCTCGTCGCAGGACTGCTCACAGGCGGCCAGCACCTCGATCGTGCCGGCCAGGAGGTCGAGGTCGACGACATGGCGTGCGCTCACCCCAGTCGCCCACTCAGTCGCCCAGCCAGTCGCCCAGCCAGGCGCGCCGACACGACCCCGTGGGCGTCACTCGACGCGATGTCGGCGACGTCGAGGTCGGCTCCCGCCGCGACCACCAGGTCGGCCATCGTGCTCAACGCGCCGATCACGTCCGCGCACCCGGCGCGCCACTCCTGCCAGCCCTCGAGGTAGGACGACGCGGCTGCGCCCGACCAGCCGCCGTCGAGCAGGGTGTCGACGTGGTGCTCGGCCTTCTCGCGACGTCGCTCGAGGTGGTCGGCGACGCGGCGCAGCCCGACCACGGCCTGCGCCAGGTCAGGGTGGGACATCGTGATGGTCATGGGAGCTCCCGAGTGAGTTCGGACCGGTCGCCCCAGCCTCACCCGGATCGCTCGTCGAAAGCGGGCGCGAGAGCAATCTGTGGATAACTCGAACGACGGCCGATTGGGGAGCGTCGGCGATACTCGCGCCATGCTCCGCTCACGCCGCGCGCCCTCGCCTACGGGTGCCCGCCTGCTCCCCGTCGGCCGCTCGCGCACGCCCGAAGCGGTGGTGCTGGTCCTGCACGGTGGCGCCCAACGGCGCGTCCCCACCGCAGTGCGCCGCACCCAGCTGTCGGTGCTGCGGATGCTCCCGATCGCCAGGGCCGTTGCACGGTCGGGTCGCGGCCGGTTCGCCGTCCACCGACTCCTCAACTCCTACCGCGGCTGGGACCGGGACAACTCGCCGACCGACGACGTCGCGTGGGCGCTGGCCGAGATCCGCGAGAGCCACGGCGATGTCCCGGTCGTGCTGGTCGGGCACTCGCTCGGCGGCCGCGCAGCCCTGATGGCGGCCGGCGAGCACCACCCCGTACGCGGCGTGGTCGCCCTCAACCCGTGGCTCTACCCGACCGACGACGCCCCGCTGGAGGGCCGGTCGGTGCTGATCGTCCACGGCGACGCCGACCGCATCGCCCCGCTCGAGCACGCCCGCCAGGTCGCCCGCCGCCTCGGCCGCCGTACCGACGTCACGCTCGAGGTCGTGCCCGGCGGCAAGCACGCGATGCTGTCGCAGGCCTCGGTCTTCGAGCAGCACACTCTCGCGTTCATCACTGGGCTGCTTGGGGTCGGCAAGGGAGCCGTGACGTAGTCAGGCTTGGCAGACGGGGCACCAGAACAGGTTGCGCGCCTCCATCACCGCGGCCTCGATCGGCGTCCCGCACCGTCGGCAGGGGAGTCCGGCGCGGCGGTAGACGTAGGAGGCGTCGGTGCGGCGCGGACGGCCGATGGGGCGCTCCCGATCGTCTGGCTCCGTGGTGATGATCCGCCCCGACCGGGCACCGGCCCGCATGAGCACGACCAGGTCGTCCCACATGGCGCGCCACAGCGCCGGGTCGAGGTCGCGCCCGGCGAGGAACGGACTCACGCCGTGACGAAACAGGAT
>NZ_JAXMNS010000467.1:0-2697 GCF_034670285.1 Nocardioides sp.
GCGCGGGTGAGGGCGTCGGCGAGGGCTCCGACCCGGGCGCGTCGCTGGGCGCCTCGAACGCGAGGATCGACCCCGTCCTCGGGAAGTCGACCCCGACCGTGGAGTCGAACTCGCTGAACGTCGTGACCGTGCGCTCGGCGGACTCGCCGACACTGCTGCGCTGCTCGATCGCGACCCGCAGCACGAGGTGCGGCTCGGCGACCTGCACCCACGGGGTGACCGTGCGCTTCTTGCCGGTGGCGACCAGACGCCCGGCCGTCACCCCGGCGACGTCGCCGAGCCCGGCCTTGACGACGTCGTCGTCACCCACCATGGTGCTCACCGGTCCGAGGAAGTCGCTGAGCTCGCAGAGCGAGGCGAGCCCGGGGGTCGTCGTCCAGGCGTCGGCGTACTGCTCGGCCAGCTGCTCACCCGCGTCGGGAACCTTGGGGTAGTTGTCGCCGAAGCCGACCCAGAAGTCGGCGTCGCCGCGGAAGGCTCCCAGTCCGGCCTGCACGACCAGCTCGGCAGGTGCGCTCCAGCCGGGCAGCTGGAGGGTGCCGGTGCAGTCCCCCGCCGCTGCGTCGCCGAGGCCGTCCCCGGCAGCGATCAGGAGGTCCTTGCTCACGACCCTGACCGAGCCGTCACCGTCAGCGACCTCGCCGGGGAGAGGGCTCTCGGCATCCTGGGTCAGCCGCACCGAGCCGATCTCGGCCATCGCGACCAGCGCCGCGTCGACCGCGTCCGCGGCCGTCGTCTCCTCCCACCACGACAGGTCGACGATCGGCCGAGCGTCGCTGCCTTCCTGACGTCCGTCGATCTGGTCGGGCAGGCAGGCGGTCGTCGCGGACAGGAGTGCTGCGGCGAGACCGAGCGCGCCGACTCCGCGCCACCGTGGGCGGCGCGGCAGCAGGGACTCCGGAGGCTTCACCTGCCGAAGTTTCGCAGGTCGAAGACCTTGCTCGGCACCGGTGCCCGCACCACGAGCGCTCGGTCGAACTCGGAGAACTCGAACGACCCGTCGCGCCCAGCGTCGATCGCGAGCACGTGGTGGGGGCCGTCGACGGCCACCGACGCGATCGTGACCGGCACGCCTGGCGCGCCGGCGGCGACGCGGACCACCTCGCGGCCGGCTGCGGTGGCCGATCCGACCACCTGGCTCCCCTCGACCCCGGCGGTCGCGGCGGGCCCGGTGAGGCCGGCGAGCAGCTCGTCGAGGTCACACACCAGCCCGAACGACGAGCCGTCGTCCGGCGGCACCAGCACCCAGCGGTCCTCGACGGCCCCGGCGATCAACGGACCCTGGACGGCGTCGGTCGAGGCGATCCAGAACTGCTCGTCGGCCCGGAACCACGTGTCGCCGGAGACCCGTCGCAGCCGTGCGGAGCCCTCGCCGATCGAGATCGAGCCGTCGCAGTCGCCGCCCACGCCATCGCCGACAGCAAGGCTGAGGTCGACCCCGAGCAGCTCGTCGCCTGCCCGGACGTCGCCGGAGACGCGCACCGTGTCGAGCGCCCGCATCTCCTCGGCGGCAGCGGTGAGGATCTCGCGAGGGTCGTGCCGACCGAGGGCCGTCGCGCCGGCCGGGTCGTCGTCGTCACCGAAGGTGCCCCAGGCGAGGACGGCGGCACCCGACCCCGCGAGCAGCACGAGCGCCAGGGCGGCTGCGAGCGCACGGCGTCCCCGTCCGGGCGCACGTGGCACGTCATGGCCCAGGGTGCCGATGAGGGAGTCGGCCCGCGAGTGGAAGGCCGGGTCGTCGACCAGGGTCGCGACGTGTCGCAGGTCGGCAGCGAGGTCGCTCGCGCGCTGGTAGCGCTCGGCCGGCGCCTTGGTCAGCGCCCGGCGCAGGACCTCGTTGAGCGCGTCGACGACGTCGCCCGACCCGTCCAGCTGCGGCACCGGGGCACCGAGGTGCGCCTCGATGATCGCCGCCTCGCTCGTCCCGGGATAGGGCGTTGACCCGGTGAGCGTCACCCACAGCAGGCAGCCCACGGAGTAGAGGTCACTCGTCACACCCGCCGAGGCGCCCCGGTGCAGCTCGGGGGCCATGTACGACGGCGTCCCCGGCGCCGGCGGACAAGCCTGCGGAGGGGCGCCCTGCAGGCGTGTCTCCTCGGCGTCGAAGCGCCGCGCGATCCCGAAGTCGCCCAGGTAGGCGGTCAGGGCGGCGCTCGGGCCCGAGCCGCGACGGCGCACGAGCACGTTGGCCGGCTTGATGTCGCGGTGCGCGAGACCGGCGGCGTGCGCGTCGGCGAGCCCCTCGGCGACCTGCGCGATCAGCGCAGCACCCTGGCCGAGCGGGGCAGGTCCCCACTGACGCAGCATCCGCCCGAGGTCGCCGTCCGGGATGAGCTGCGTGGCGAGGTAGAGGTAGCCGTCCTCCTCGCCGTGGGCGTAGACCTGCACGACGTGCGGGGAGTCGAGGGAGGCCAGGGCACGGGCCTCTCGTGCGAAGCGCTCACGGAACTCGGGGTCGTCGGCGAGGACCGGGGCGATGACCTTGAGCGCGACGCGTCGGTCGAGGTTCTCCTCGAGGGCGTCGTAGACCACCCCCATCGCCCCGGCACCGAGCCGGCCGAGCAGCCGGAACCGCCCGAGGCGGTCCCCCACGGCGGGCCCGACGGCGGGCCCGACGGCGGGCCGGCCGCCGGGCTGGCCGCCGGACTGGTCGCCGGGGGTGGAGGTCATCCGCACGTTCTACCCGACCTCTGGGGT
>NZ_JAXMNS010000468.1:0-2693 GCF_034670285.1 Nocardioides sp.
GGCGCCGCGTCGACGCCGGCTGGCTGCCCTGGCGCCGTGGCCGGTCCGTCGCCTCGTCGGCCGGCGAGGAACGCTGGGGACGACTGGCGCACGCCGTGATGCGTCGTCCGGTCCTGGTGATGTCGGCGACGATCCTGCTCCTGCTCGCGATCGCCTCACCGTTCCTGGGCGCCTCGTGGGGCAGCGTCGACTACCGCGTGCTGCCGGCCGACGCTCCGGCCCACCAGGCCTTCGACACGCTCAACTCCGAGTTCGGACCCGAGCAGTCGACCGCCAACCTGCTGCTGTCGGGCACCTCGGCGAGCGACGTCGCGACCTATCGTGACGCCGTCCTCGCCGTCGACGGGGTGGCAGGCGTCGCCGACGTCGCGGCCGACGGAGACGTCACCCTGCTCCGAGCCACCTGGGAGGGCAACAGCCAGAGCACCTACTCGCAGGACCTCGTCGAGTCGTTGCGCGACGTCGCACCCGGGTCGGGCGAGGTGCTCGTCGGTGGGCTGAGCGCCGACACCGTCGACCTCATCGACTCGGTCGGTGCGCACCTGCCCTGGATGGCGCTGATCGTCGTCGTGATCATGATGGTGCTGCTGTTCCTGGCCTTCGGGTCGGTGGTGCTGCCGATCAAGGCGATCGTGATGAACCTCTTCTCGATCGGTGCGGCGTTCGGCGTCGTCACCTGGATCTTCAACGACGGCCACCTCTCGGGCCTGCTCGGCTTCGAGTCGCAGGGGTTCCTCGACGCGACCAACCCGATCCTGATGGTCGCGGTGCTCTTCGGGCTGTCGATGGACTACGAGGTCTTCCTGCTCTCCCGCGTGCGCGAGCAGTGGGACCGCACCGGCGACAACACGATCGCGGTCGCGACCGGCGTGCAGAAGACCGGACGCATCATCACCAGCGCCGCGCTCCTGCTCGGTGTCGTGATCGGTGCCTTCGGCACGAGCGGCATCGTCTTCATGAAGATGCTCGGTGTCGGGATGCTCGTCGCGCTCTTCATCGACGCCACCATCGTGCGGGCGCTGCTCGTGCCGGCGACGATGAAGCTGCTCGGTCGCTGGAACTGGTGGGCGCCGGCGCCGATGGCTCGCTGGTGGGAGCGCTACGGCTTCCGCGAGGGCCCCGAGGCCGGCGAGGCTCAGCACGTAGGTGCGGGTGCGGGTGCGGGTGCGGGAGCAGGAGCGGGTGCGGGTCCTGGTGCCAGTGCCGGTGCGGGCGACCCGGTCGATGAACCGGCGGGGGCCCGCTAGTTCCGACCGGTCGAGATAGTCCCTGTCGAAGTGGCCCCTGCGGGCCGCTCCCAGGGGCCACTTCGTCAGGGACTATCGGGGTCGAGCCGGGTGAGCCGGTCGAGCACGTCGGCCAGCGCCGAGCCGGCGAAGTCGGCCAGCTCGCCGACCAGCTCGATGCTCGACACCGCCCCGCCGTCGTACGACGTGGCGCCGAGCCAGAAGCGCTCGCCGAGGTGCGAGGAGCCGGTGAGGGCGATCGTCGTACGGATCTCCTTGCCGGAGACGTAGGCCGTGCGGGTCTCGTGAAGCACGACCGTGCCGAGCTCACCGGTGGCGGTGCGGGTGGCGCTCGACTCGACCGCGTGCGCGTCGGACGCGTCGGGATCGGACGGCGGCAGGTCGATCCGCCCGGTGGTGAGGTCCGCCTCGACTGCCATGGCGTCGCCGAGGGCGTTCGCGGCGGCCGTGAACGACTCGGCCAGGGCCTCGCGCACGAGACCGAGTGTGGTGGGCGGGACCGGGTGACGGCCGGCGTCGCCGAGGTCGGTGGAAGGGGTCACCCGACGAACCTACGAGGTCGAGGCTTCCCGCGGAACACACCTGCCCCGACGGAGCCGTGGGTCAGGTCAGGCGGGATCGGGTGTTGATCCGGGGGTGGGCGCGAGGTCGTAGGAGCGGGCCTGCTCCTCGGTGGGCATCAGGATCCAGAGGATCGGGTAGATCAGGATCGAGCTGCCGGGCAGGACCAGCATGACCAGGACGACGAGCAGGCGGGCGGTCCACGGACCGACGCCGATGCGACGTCCGATCCCGGCGCTGACGCCGCCGAGGATCTTCCGGTCGCTGGAACGGATCAGGCCCTGACGGGCGAGGCTCTGGCGGATGTCGTTCATGGGTGACGCACTTCCTTCGCTGGTTGGTGCTTCAAGCCTGACGGTGGCGGGTGCGCCGCACCATCAGGTGAGTCCCTGAGCGACCCCTGGTCCCGGGACCGGCTCCATGCGTCACTTCAGCCCCACCACTCAGGGAAAACCTGACGTTCTCAGGGGTTGCTTCCCCTGAGAACGTCAGGAGTACCCGGAGATCCGGGGATTCATCCCCGACACGTCAGCCCGCCGAGCCGCCGGCGACCTCGTAGCTCCAGATCTCGCTGTGGGTCGAGACCGGCTTGGGGGCCTCGCCGCCTGCGCGCTCGGACGCCGAGCGGTGGCCGTCGGCGAAGGAGCGTGAGCTGACCCAGGCCTGGAAGGAGTCCTCGTCGCGCCAGCGGGTGATCACCAGCCACTGGGTGCGGTCGTCGACCGGCTTGAGCAGCTCGAAGCCTTCGAAGCCTTCCTGTCCGTCGACGGCTCCGGCGCGGGCGGCGAAGCGGTGGGCGAGCTCGTCGCCGGAGTCCGCCGGGACGGTGATGGCGTTGATCTTGATGACGGTCATGGCACCAAGCCTGCCAGCCCCGCCCTCGTG
>NZ_JAXMNS010000469.1:0-2685 GCF_034670285.1 Nocardioides sp.
GAAGATGCCCTGGAGGCGTCCGCGCATCTCGTCGGTGGCGACGGTCTGCAGCATCGAGGAACGGAACGCCGCCGAGGCCATGTCGGCTGCGCCCCCGATGGCGAGCATGAGCACCGCGGTGGCGAGCATCGCCGAGCGCAGCGACTCCGAGGCGCCGGCGATCCCGATCGCGATGCCGAACCCGACCATCGCCAGGCCCCAGACCAGGATGCACACGATCACGGCCTTGCCCTGGGCCGAGATCCGCGACACCCAGCCCGAGAGCACTCCGCCGATCACCGCCCCGATGGGGATCGCGGCGAACAGGAGGGCGAAGGCGAGCCCGCCGGCGTCCGGGCCGTCGAACGACTTCGAGGCGATCTCGGGGAAGAGCGCCCGCGGCATCCCGAAGACCATCGCGATCAGGTCGACGACGAACGACATCATCAGCACCGGCTGCGTGCGCAGGAACGTGAAGCCCTCCACGACCGAGCGCAGCCCGGGGGTCTTGGCACGCAGCCCGTCGAGCCGCTCGACCCGCAGGCTCGGCAGCCGCACCACCGCCGACAGCGTCGCCAGCAGCGTGAAGGTGTCGATGAAGTAGAGCCACTCGAGCCCGATGAACGGGATCAGCGCTCCGGCCACCAGCGGTCCGGCGATGCCGCCCGCCATGAAGACGGTCATGTTGAGCGAGTTGGCCGCCGGCAGCAGGTCAGGGGTGAGCAGCCGCGGCAGGACGGCGCTGCGCGTGGGCTGGTTGATGCCGAAGAACGCCTGCTGCACCGAGAACAGGCAGAGCAGCAGCCACACGTTGGTGTTGCCCATCGCGGCCTGCAGCCAGAAGAGCGCACTGGTGCCGATCAGGCCGAGGGTCGTGATGATCAGCAGGGTGCGACGGTCGAAGACGTCGGCCAGCGCACCACCCCACAGCCCGAAGACGACGAGCGGCACGAGGCCGAACAACCCGGTCAGGCCGACGTACGCCGACGAGCCGGTGTCGGCATAGATCTGCGCGGGAACCGCGACGACCGTCAGCTGGGCGCCGATGACCGTGATGATGTTGGCGACCCAGAGCCGCCGGAAGTGATCGTTGCGCAGCGGCCGGGTGTCGGCCACGAGTCCGCGCAGGCGCGAGCTCACTGCTCCAGGCGCGTGATGCCCGCACCGTGGCGGGCCCCGAGCTCGCGGTAGTAGATCGAGTTGGTCTCCACCCAGATTTCCGAGGAGGTGCCCTCGATCGGCTTGGTCGCCTTGCACGGGATGCCGGCGGCGACGACGCCTCCGGGGATCTCGGCGCCGGGGATGACCACCGAGCCGGCCGCCACGAGCGTGCCCGGGCCGACGACTGCGCCGTCCAGGAGGGTGCTGCCGTTGCCGATCAGGGCCTTCTCGCCGACCTCGCGGCAGTGCACGACGCAGCTGTGCCCGATGGTCGCGTGGGGGCCGATCGTCAGCGTCTCGCCCGGAGCCGCGTGCAGGACGGAGTTGTCCTGCACGTTGGTGCCCTCCCGCACGACGACGGTGCAGATGTCGGCGCGGATGACCACGCCGTACCAGATGCTCGCGCCGTCCTCGACGGTCACGTCACCGATCAGGGTGGCGGTGGGGGCGACGAAGGCGCCAGGGTGCACGACCGGGGACTTGCCCTCGAATGAGAAGAGGTTCACGAGGTGACGCTAGCGTCGCACCCATGGCGCGCTTCTCGAGGACCCCGCGGAAGGTCCCGGAGCCGACACCTCGTGGCGAGATGATCGCCCAGGTCCTCACCGGGGTCGTGCTGGGGATCGGGGCGGTCTATGCCGCTGCCGTGATCCGCCGCGGACCGGTCGTGGCGCTGGTGGTGCTGCTGATCGGGGCGTCCTACCTGGTGCGCAACTGGCACCGGGTCAAGTGGGTGGCGCGCGGATTCCTGACCAGCGGCCTCGCGGCTCTGGCGGCGGTCCTGATCGTGCTGCTGCTCGGCCACGACATCTTCTGACCCCGAAGGGGGTGGGCGGAGCAGAGCGCGTCGCGTTCACTTGTCACGTGCGCCGACCCACCCCGATCAAGCCCGGACCCGGCCAGGAGTCGGTCTGGGACTACCCGCGACCCCCGCGTCTGGAGACGAGCACGGCCTCGATCCAGGTGGTGCTCGGCGGGGTCACCATCGCCTCGACGACCCGGTCGTGGCGGGTCCTGGAGACCAGCCACCCGCCGACGTACTACCTGCCGCGCGAGGCCTTCGTCGACGGCTCCCTGCGCGAGGCCGAGGGTTCGTCGTTCTGTGAGTGGAAGGGGCGTGCCGACTACGTCGACGTCGTCGGTGGCCAGCAGGTGGCGCCACGAGCCGCGTGGACCTACCTCCGGCCGACGGGCGGCTTCGCTGACCTCGCCGGGACCATCGCCTTGATGCCGGCCGCCATGGACCGTTGCGTCGTCGACGGCGAGGTCGTGGTGCCCCAGGAAGGCGGCTTCTACGGGGGCTGGATCACCTCGAACGTGGTCGGCCCCTTCAAGGGCAGCAAGAACTCCTGGGGGTGGTGACGGGGCTGAGCCCGCGAAGCCCCGTCGTTGGTCGTCGTGCCCCGCGTGTCGAGACGCGGCGAGGCGAGAAGCAGCCGCAAGGGACGAGCCCGCGGATGAGAAAGTTCTTGCCGAGGTGTCGTATCGCCCGACACCCGTTCGTAGTCCAGATGAGAGGCAGCCACTCGGGCCGCCTGACCTGAA
>NZ_JAXMNS010000470.1:0-2670 GCF_034670285.1 Nocardioides sp.
GGCCAGGTGGTGCCGTCCTTGATGATGCGGCGCCAGTGGAAGTCGCCGCTCCAGGAGTCCTCGGAGATGATGATCTCGGTGTCGGAGACGATCTTCTCGACGATGGCGACGTGGCCGCTCGAGCCCGCCCCCGAGGCGTTGCGGTCCCACCAGGCCACCGATCCGAGGGCCGGGACCTTGTCGGTGATCGACTTCATCGCGTGGCCCCAGTTGTAGGCCATGCCGCTGCCCGACCAGGGACGCTCGGTGGACATGCCCGCCTGGATCATCCGGTAGGCCACGTAGTTGGTGCAGTTGTGGCCGGAGTACATCCGCCAGTACATCGCGTCGTTCTTGGCGCCGTAGCCGAAGTCACTCATCCCCGCGTTGGAGCACGGCTTGTAGCCGTTGCAGAGGTAGACCGACGACGCCTGCGCCGGCGCGGTCGCCGTCAGCGACGGCACGACTGCTGGGAGCAGTCCGCAGATCAGGAGGACCGAGGCGGCACGACGCGCGCGGGCAGGCCTGGGTGGCCGTTGGGGGGGAGTCACGGAGACCACTGTCAAGCACATCGGGTGTGTTTCGCAACAATATCCTCATAATTCACATCAGCCCCAATGTCACGCATCTATGAATCACAGGCGTGTCGTTTCTCCGACGAGTCGTCTGCCACGTCATCCCACCCGCTCCGAAGGTGGGCCAGGACACACCCATGTCGCCCCGAGCACCTCGGGTGCGAGGATGTCCCTCATGCCTGGAACCAACCTCTCTCGGGAAGAGGCCGCCACCCGCGCCGCCCTCCTCGACGTCACGTCGTACTCCGTTGACCTGGACCTCACGACCGGCGACACCGTCTTCGGCTCGACCACCACACTGTCGTTCACCTGCAGCGAGCCCGGCGCCTCCACGTTCGCCGACCTCGTCGGTGCCACGGTGCACGAGATCACGCTCAACGGCGCGCCGCTCGACCCCGCGTCGTACGCCAACAGCCGCATCCCGCTGCCTGACCTCGCGGCCGACAACGTGCTGGTGGTGCGCGCCGACTGCACCTACTCCCACACCGGTGAGGGCCTGCACCGCTTTGTCGACCCGGTCGACGACCGCGTCTACCTCTACTCGCAGTTCGAGGTGCCCGACGCACGCCGCGTCTTCACGACGTTCGAGCAGCCGGACCTCAAGAGCGAGTTCACCTTCCACGTCACCGCCCCCGACCACTGGGTCGTGGTGTCCAACGCCCCCACGCCCGAGCCCGAGTCGCTCGGCGAGGGCAAGGCCGTGTGGCACTTCCCCACGACGAAGCGGATGTCGACCTACATCACCGCCGTCGTGGCCGGCGAGTACCACGGCGTCTTCGACACCTACGAGGGCAAGTTCGGCACCATTCCGCTGGGCCACTACTGCCGCCAGTCGCTGGTGGAGTACCTCGACCGCGACGAGCTGGTGAAGATCACCAAGCAGAGCTTCGAGTTCTTCGAGGAGCAGTTCGCCTTCCCGTACCCGTTCGAGAAGTACGACCAGCTCTACGTGCCCGAATACAACATGGGTGCGATGGAGAACGCCGGCTGCGTCACGCTGCGCGACGAGTACCTCCCCCGCAGCCGCCAACCGCGCTCGTTCTACGAGTTCCGCTGCTCGGTGATCACCCACGAGATGGCGCACATGTGGTTCGGCAACCTCGTCACCATGAGGTGGTGGGACGACCTCTGGCTCAACGAGTCCTTCGCCGAGTGGGCCTGCTACTGGTGCGAGGCCGAGGCCACGGAGTTCACCGACGCCTGGACCGGTTTCGCCAATGCCCGCAAGCAGACCGGCTACCGCGCCGACCAGCTGCCGAGCACCCACCCGATCGCGGCCGACAACTACGACCTCGAGGCCGTCGAGGTCAACTTCGACATGATCACCTACGCCAAGGGCGCCTCGGTGCTCAAGCAGCTCGTGGCCTGGGTCGGACTCGAGGACTTCGTCGCCGGACTGCGTCAGTACTTCCAGGACCACGCCTACGGCAACACCGAGTTCGGTGACCTGCTCGCCGCGCTCGAGAAGTCGTCGGGCCGCGAGCTCAGCAGCTGGGCCGACGAGTGGCTCCAGACGGCCGGCGTCAACACGCTGACCCCCGAGATCGAGGTCGCCGACGACGGCACCTACTCGCGGCTGGCGGTGCGCCAGAGCGCGCACCCCGACCACCCGACCCTGCGGCGCCACCGCCTCGGCCTGGGCCTCTACGACCTCGTCGAGGACCGTCTCGTGCGTCGCGACTACATCGAGGTCGACGTCGAGGGTGAGACGACCGAGATCGAGGAGGCCGTCGGCCGGCGTCAGCCCGACCTGCTGCTGCTCAACGACGGTGACCTGGCCTACGCCAAGGTCCGCCTCGACGAGCGCTCGCTGGCGACCGCCATCGCCGGGCTCTCCCAGCTCGACGACTCCCTCGCTCGCGCGATCCTGTGGGGTGCCACCTGGGACATGACCCGCGACGCCGAGATGACCGCCCGCGACTTCGTCACCCTGGTGCTGGGCAACATCGGCGCCGAGACCGACCCGTGGGGCCTCACCAAGATCCCGGCCTTCGCCGTGCAGGCGGTCAACTCGTTCTCCGCCCCCGAGCACCGCGCCGAGCTCAAGCTCGAGTGGGAGCGCGGCCTGCGTCGCCTCATCGACGAGGCCGAGGCCGGCAGCGACCAGCAGCTCACC
>NZ_JAXMNS010000471.1:0-2667 GCF_034670285.1 Nocardioides sp.
AGCAGGGCCAGGCACAGTGCGGTGACCGTCCAGGCGACGACACCGGGGATGGCCACGACCAGGGCGAGCCACAGCGTCGCGACGAGCATGACGCCCTGCACCCACCAGCGCAGCGGGACGTGCAGCCGCTCGCGGTAGGCGTGGCTGGGGGTCGTTGTGATCACCCCTCGATTCTCCCACCTGCTCCCAGGCTGTCGACGACGGGTGCTCTAGGGTCCCGGGCGTGACCCAGAACCTGCCCGTCCAGGTGGTCCGGCTCGACCCCGACCTCCCGCTGCCGGCCTACGCCCGAGCCGGGGACGCCGGGGCCGACCTGATGACGACCCGCGACGTGACCCTGGCCCCGGGGGAGCGAGCGCTCGTGCCGACCGGGATCGCGCTCGCGCTGCCCGAGGGCTACGTCGCCCTCGTGCACCCGCGCTCGGGCCTCGCGGTGCGTCACGGGCTCTCGATCGTGAACACGCCGGGCACCGTCGACGCGGGCTACCGCGGCGAGGTCCAGGTGCTGCTCATCAACCAGGACCCGAGCGAGTCGGTCTCGCTGTGTCGGGGAGACCGGATCGCCCAGCTCGTCATCCAGCGGGTCGAACGGGCGGTCTTCGAGGAGGTCGATCGACTCCCTGACTCAGAACGTGGCGACGGGGGCTACGGTTCTACTGGGGGATTCGCATCCGCGGGTCCGTCGCAACCAGCTGTACCTGTCGAGGAGTGAGTTCGTGAAGTTCCGCCGCAAGTCCGCCACCGACGTCCCGGACGCCACGGGCACCGAGGAAGCCGCGGCGAGCGCCGACCCCGCGAGCTCCGCCGAGTCGGTGCCCGCCGGCCCCTACGACGCCGAGGCCCTGCCCGACGACGGTGTCGAGCGGGTCGACCTCGGCTCGTTGCTCATCGGTCCTGAGGAGGGTCGCGAGCTGCGCCTGCAGGTCGACGAGTCCACCGGCAACGTGCAGTCGGTCATGCTCGCCGGCGCCGACGGTGCTCTCGAGCTGCGCGCCTTCGCCGCTCCCCGAAACGGCGACCTGTGGGCAGAGGTCCGTCCGCAGATCGCCGCCGACACCGCCCAGCGCGGTGGCACGGCCACCGAGCGTGAGGGTCGCTTCGGCACCGAGCTGATGTGCCAGATGAAGGTCCAGCGTCCCGAGGGTGTCGTCACGCAGCCGTCGCGGATCGTCGGCATCAACGGCACGCGCTGGCTCCTGCGCGCGACCCTGCTGGGCCGCCCCGCGATCGACCCCGACAACGCCGCCGACTGGGAGGACGTCCTGACCCGGGTCGCCGTCCAGCGCGGTGGCAACCCGCTGCCCGTCGGCGAGCCGCTCCCGCTGATCCTGCCCGACCACGCACGCCGGGTGAACCCACCGGTCTCCTGACCGGTCCGAGCACGAGGAGCACGCCAGTCGTGGTCGAGAAGAGCAGGTTGCGCCGCACGATCAGCAAGTGGGCCAACAACAGCGACCAGCACGCACGCGACCTCCGCGCGCAGTACGTCGGTGACGGTGACGTGTGCATCGGCGAGGCCGTCGACCGCACCCTGGTCACCCTGAAGGGCACGATCCGTTCGCTGACGGTCCGTCCTCGCGGCGGCGTGCCGGCACTCGAGGCCGAGCTGTACGACGGCTCGGGCGTCATCACGCTCGTGTGGTTGGGTCGTCGGCGCATCGCCGGGATCGACCCCGGCCGTTCGATGCGGGTGCGGGGTCGGATCGGTGTGCACGAGGGCGTCCGGATCGTCTACAACCCCCGCTACGAGCTGATGTCGTGAGCGAGAACGAGACCCACGAGGCTCCCACCGTCGCCACGGTCGAGGCGCTCGTCCGCAGCCAGATGTCCACCGCCCTGGGTGGGCGACGAGGCATGATCGAGGCCGGTGTCCCCGGCATCCTGTTCACCGCCGTGTGGCTGCCCACCAAGGACGTCCAGCTCGCGCTGATCCTCAGCCTGGTCGCGGTCGGCGTGGCCGCGGTGCTGCGCCTGCGCGAGCGTGGACCGCTCCAGTACGTCTTCAACGCGCTGTTCTCGATCGGGATCGGCTTCGTCTTCATCCGGATCGCCGCCAGCTCGGGCGGCTCGGAGTCCGACCAGGCGCTGGCCTTCTTCCTGCCAGGCATCATCTACAGCCTCGTCTACACGGTCCTGCTGGTCGGCTCGGCGGTGGCCGGCTGGCCGGTGGTCGGGTTCATGGTCGGCAGCGTCACCGGAGACCCGACCGCTTGGCACCACGACAAGCAGATCGTCAAGCTGTGCTCGCGCCTCACGGTCCTCCTGGCCGCACCCGGCGCCGTCGGCGTGCTCCTGCAAGGACCGGTCTGGGTGCTCGGGTGGCGCGACGTGATCGACGTCGAGGTCGCGGTCGCCGTCATCGCCGGACTGCGCTACGGCCTCGGCTGGCCGCTCCGCATCGCCTCGTGGTCGGCGATGATCTGGCTGCTCGCCCGCAACGCGACGCCCCTGGAGTCACCGACGGCGACATAGTCGCCGGTCGCACCCCGCGCGGGTTGGTCATCGAGTAGTCGGGGCGAGCGCAGCGAGACCCGGCGTATCGAGATGGCGGCGACGTGCCCGCACACCTCGACCCCGGGTTGCGGCTGCCGCTCGACTCACTGGATTTCGTCTCACCCGTCGCGACCTCCTTCGTCGGCCGCGGGGTTCGCTCAATCCTCGCTGACG
>NZ_JAXMNS010000472.1:0-2663 GCF_034670285.1 Nocardioides sp.
CGCGCGCTCGCGCTGCCGCCGACCCGTACGCCGCGGTGCCGAGCTTTGTCGAGGACATGCCTGTCTCCGACCCGGAGGACGGCGACCTGGACGACATCGACGAGGACGACGAGGACGGCGAGCCCCGCGATGCGCGTCCCGTGACGCCGACGCCCCCGGCGTCCTCGACCCGCACCGAGGCCATGGGCAGCGGACGCGTCGTCCCGCCGGCTCGTGGACCGCTCAACGAGACCAACTCCTCGGGCCGGGTCCAGCCCACGCGTCAGACCAAGTCGAAGCGCAAGAAGTAGCGAGATGACACTCGTCGGTCATAGCCGGGCGGCAGCGGCGCTTCAGCGGCTCGTCGTCGACGTTCCGGACTACCCGGAGCCGGGCGTGGTGTTCAAGGACATCATGCCGCTGCTCGCAGACCACGAAGGTCTGTCGGCGGTCGTCGAGGCCCTGGCTGCCTCGGGTCGCGACGAGCACGGCACGGTCGTCGTCGACAAGGTCGTCGGCATGGAGGCCCGCGGGTTCATCCTCGGGGCTCCGGTCGCGCTGGCTCTCGGGGTCGGCTTCGTGCCCGTGCGCAAGGCCGGCAAGCTGCCCCGCGAGACGCACGCGGTCTCCTATGCCCTCGAGTACGGCGAGGCCACGCTCGAGGTGCAGCGCGACGCGCTGGCCCCGGGGGAGCGAGTGCTGCTCGTCGACGACGTGCTCGCGACCGGTGGCACCGCGGCTGCGACCCGAGATCTGGTGGCTGCGTGCGGCGCCACGACCACCGCGATCGCCGTACTGATGGAGCTCTCGTTCCTGCCCGGTCGGGCCGCGATCGGTGACGTTCCGGTCTCTTCTGTCGTGATCGTCTGAAGCCCCTGGGCTTCGTCCCTAGACTGTTGAGATGACCGAGGAGCGCACGTCCGACAAGGCGTCCTCCCGGGCACCCTCATCGGTGAGCGCGAGTCCTGCTGCACCGATGAGTTCCCTCGAGGGGAGCGCGACCGACGGCGCCGGCGCAGCGGGTCGTGGCATGCGTGCCCGCCTCGCTCGGATGGGGACCCGCGGACCGGTGGGCAACCCCGTCCTCGAGCCGCTCTTTCGCGCGGTGCGTGCCAACCACCCCAAGGCCGACCTCGCCCTCATCGAGCGCGCCTACCTGAAGGCCGAGCAGATGCACGGCTCGCAGATGCGCAAGAGCGGCGATCCCTACATCACCCACCCGCTCGCGGTCACCACGATCCTCGCCGGCATCGGCATGACCGAGGCCACGCTCGTGGCCGCACTGCTCCACGACACCGTCGAGGACACGCCGTACACCCTCGAGCAGTGCCGCGAGGAGTTCGGCGACGAGGTCGCCCACCTCGTCGACGGCGTGACCAAGCTCGACAAGGTCCAGTACGGCGACTCGGCGCAGGCCGAGACGATCCGCAAGATGATCGTCGCGATGTCGCGCGACATCCGCGTGCTCGTCATCAAGCTCGCCGACCGGCTCCACAACATGCGCACCCTGCGCTACGTGCCGCTGAAGAGCCAGGAGCGCACGGCCCGCGAGACGCTCGACATCTACGCGCCGCTCGCGCACCGACTCGGCATGAACACGATCAAGTGGGAGCTCGAGGACCTCGCCTTCGCGACCCTGCACCCCAAGATCTACGACGAGATCGTGCGCATGGTCGCCGAGCGCGCGCCCTCGCGTGACCAGTTCCTGGCCGAGGTGATCCGTCAGGTCGAGAACGACCTTCGTGAGGCCAAGGTCAAGGCCACCGTCACCGGTCGGCCCAAGCACTACTACTCGATCTACCAGAAGATGATCGTGGGCGGCCGGGAGTTCTCCGACATCTACGACCTGGTCGGCATCCGGATCCTCGTCGACGAGGACCGCGAGTGCTACTCCGTCCTCGGTGTCCTGCACTCGCGGTGGAACCCCGTGCTCGGGCGGTTCAAGGACTACGTCGCGATGCCGAAGTTCAACATGTACCAGTCGCTGCACACCACGGTCATCGGCCCGCAGGGCAAGCCGGTCGAGATGCAGATCCGGACCTTCGGGATGCACCGTCGCGCCGAGTACGGCGTCGCGGCGCACTGGAAGTACAAGGAGGACGGGCGCGAGGGGCGCGACACCGACAAGCGAGGCGACCTCGGCGCAGCCGGCGACATGTCCTGGGTGCGACAGCTGCTCGACTGGCAGAGCGAGACCGAGGACCCGGGCGAGTTCCTGGAGTCGTTGCGCTTCGAGATCAACCGCTCCGAGACCTACGTGTTCACCCCGCGCGGCGACGTGATCGCGCTGCCCTCGGGCTCGACCCCGGTCGACTTCGCCTACGCCGTGCACACCGAGGTGGGGCACCACACCATCGGCGCACGCGTCAACGGCCGCCTGGTGCCGCTCGAGTCGACGCTCGACAACGGCGACGTCGTCGAGGTCTTCACCTCGAAGTCACCCAACGCCGCGCCGTCCCACGACTGGCTCGGGTTCGTGAAGTCGCCGCGGGCCAAGGCCAAGATCCGCCAGTGGTTCACCAAGGAGCGTCGCGAGGAAGCGATCGAGCGCGGCAAGGACCAGATCGCCAAGCTGATGCGCAAGGAGGGGGTGAAAAGCCCGGTTCGGATGCTGACCGGCCATGACAGCGACGCCGATACCATTCTGGGGCTGGATTCAGGCGCCAATGATTACGTGACCAAGC
>NZ_JAXMNS010000473.1:0-2648 GCF_034670285.1 Nocardioides sp.
CCCCCACCGGGCCGCCTCGCACGCTCCGGCGCAGCGAACCCGCTGGCGCCGCGCCCTCCCAGCCGAGCCCGAGGAACATCTGTGTCCCGCATGCGCCGCTCCGCCCTCCTGGTGACCTCCGTGATCGCGGTGGCGCTCCCCGCAGCGACCGGTCTCACCCCTCCCGCCGCCCAGGGCGCTCCCGGCGGCACGACCTGTGGGACGTCGTCACGGATCGAGGGCGACTTCCGGTCGGTCTCGAAGCCACCCTCGCTGTCGGGGCCCCTCGTCGCCCACGCCGTCGAGCCGGCCGACCCGCGCACGGTCTACCTCGCCGACCCGACGACTGTGGTGGTCAGCAACGACTCCGGGTGCACCCGGAACGAGGTGCTCACGGTCCCCAGCGCCCCCGAGACGAGCATCCGCTCGCTGAGCGTCCCCGACACCGGCGTCCCCACCGGCCGGCTGCTGGTCGTCGTCGGGACCGAGCCTGCGGGCACCCCCGGGCTCGCGGGCACGAGCACCGTGTGGAGCCGCACCTCGGCCGGAGGTCCCTTCCGGCAGAGCGCGCCGCTGCCGGGTCGCGTCGCCCCGGCCATCGCCCCGGGCGACCCGGACGTCGTCTACCTGGCGACCACCGACGAGGCGTCGATCAGCCTCGCCCCCTTGCGCAGCCGCGACGGTGGTGCCACCTTCACTCCCGCGCGCGGCGTGCGCACCTTCCCGACACCGGGCGGTCCGGAGCTCGACGCCGCACCACGCACTGCGGCCACCGATCCCGGGGCCTCCGGTGTCGTGCTCGTCGGGTCGGCGTCCCTCCAGCGCAGCACCGATGGCGGCGACTCCTGGCAGACGGTGCTGGGCGCCACCGACGTCGGCTACTCCCACGCCCTCGCCGTGCACCCCGCGGGGGCGGCGGCAGGTCAGGCCGTCGTGGTCGGCACCTCGCAGAGCAACACCCCCCTCGACGACCCGAGCGCCACGCTCTGGTCCGTGCCACCGAACGGCGGCGCTCCGCAGGCGCTGCCCACCGGAGCGCCGCTGGCCGGCGTGCCCCAGTCGTTGGCCCTGGGGCGCACCACCGACGAGGTGGTGCTCACCAGCGCGGGTCTGCCGCCACACATCTCCGACGGCTACAGCGGCCCCGGCACCCTGCTCCTGCTCGACAGCGTCGCCGACACCTGGGTCGACGTCGCCGACGGTCGCGGGCAACCCCTCCTCGACGCCGTCGTCGACCGCACCGCCGACCCGGCGGTGCACCTGCACTCCTCGTCGCTCTCCGAGCCGCGCGGCCGCGACGAGTACGTCGTCTACTCACCACCCGCCGTCGGCTCGGTGGTCCCCCCGACCGTGGACGACGGCACCGGCACCGGGAGCGGTCCCCCGGCCGCTCCCGGTTTCCCGCCCGCACCGGCGGCGTGTCCCGACAGCCGCCCCTTCGAGGCGCCCGCAGTCCGGGCCGGCGACGCGACCCTGACGCCGACCGACGCAGCAGTCGTCCCCGATCCGGGCGGTCGCGCCACCCACCAGGCGGTGCTGGACCTCCCAGGCGACACCTCGGCCCTGGACCTGCACCTGCTGCTGGACGTCTCGGACTCGATGGGTCCCGCCGCCGCCGGTGTGGTGTGCGGTCTCGAGGAGCTCGTCACCGGGCTCGCCGACGACGGGGTCGACGTCCGGGTGGGGCTGAGCACCTTCCACGACGCCGGCCCGGGCCAGCGCTACCGGCGCGAGGTCGACCTCGCACCGCCCGGCCGGCCCCTGCAGCGAACGCTGCGGAGCGTCGAGCCGATGGGCGGCGAGGAGACGCACCGCACCGCACTCCTCCAGACCGTCACCGGCTCCGGCCTGACCGTCGACGGCACCGAGCTGGTCGAGCCAGGACAAGGAGCCACGTTCCGCGAGGACGCCCTCAAGGTGGTCCTCCACCTCACCGACGAGCCGTGGACCGCCACCACCCCGGGTGAGCCGTCGCCCTTCGCGGTCGTCGAGGCGCTGAGGGCCGCCGACGTGCGTCACGTCGGCATTCAGGTCGTCTCGGAGGACCCGGTCCTCACCGCCGGCGGTGACCGCGGCGCCGGCACGGTCGACGGTCCGCTCCTGCGGACCCAGCTCGACCAGTTCTCCGTGGGCAGTGGCGCCCTGGCCCCGGCGGGCGGGGTCGACTGCGACGGCGACGGCAGCGCCGACCTGCGCGAGGACGACCCGCTGGTGTGCGTGGGTGTGAGCCGTGGCGGGGTGGTCCCGCTCGGGGCAGCGGTACGCGCGCTGGTCGACGCCCTCGACGTCCGCGGCTCCGTCGAGCTCGCGACCGAGGCTCCCGAGGGGGTCGACGTCGTCGTCGGCGCCCGCTACGACGACGTCGCCCTGCGCGAGCCGGGGCGCTACGCGTTCCCGCTGTCCCTCAGGTGTCCGAACGGCGACCCCGGCCCGCAGCCGGTCTCGCTGGTCGCCTGGGCGGGGTCGGTCCCGGTCGCCGAGGCCGCCGTCCGGCTGCGCTGCTCGTCGGTGGCTGTCCCCGCGCCCGCTCCTGTCCCGAGCGCGGACGAGGCGCCGGGTCCGGACATCGAGGCCCTCCCCCTGGCCGGTGCTCCCGAGTCGTCGGCAGCCGCGGCGGCTCCCCCCGCACCACCGCCCCCACCGGTGCCCGTGCCCGCCCCGGCTCCCGG
>NZ_JAXMNS010000474.1:0-2645 GCF_034670285.1 Nocardioides sp.
GTCGTCGGCCAGCTCGGGCCATGAGGCCAGCCACCCGTTGACCTCGGAGCGACGCGCGACCGGCACCACGATCCCGACGGTGCCCGAGACCTGATCGGCGGCCTCGCCGACCGCTGCCCGCGTCGCGGCCTCGAGGTCGGGCACCGGACCGATCACCTGCGGCTCGACGCCGGTCGAGCGCACAGCCGTCGGCAGGTCGGCATCGAGCCCGACCCGCTCGGCGTACGCCGCCGCGAAGGCGTAGATCTCGGAGGAGTTGCGATAGTTGGTCGACAGGTGGAAGTCGTGGTGCGCCTTGCCCTTGAGCGCCTCGGCGCGCGCCTCGGCGGCCTCGGCGGGCACCGGCCACGACGACTGCGCCGGGTCGCCCACGATCGTCCAGGACGCCGTACGGCCCCGACGTCCGACCATCCGCCACTGCATCGGTGTGAGGTCCTGCGCCTCGTCGATCAGCACGTGCGCGAAGCCGTCGTCCTCGATCGAGTGGGTGGGCGGGGTCCACGCGCGCCCGGTGGGGGCGTACTCACGCTCGGAGGCCGTCATCAGCTCCTGCATGTCGATGCCACCCTCGGCCGCGCTCGCGCCGACCGGGTCGCCCCAGCCGGCGTTGTCGTCCTCGGTGCGGGTCGGGACGTCGCCCAGCGCGTAGCGCAGCTCGTCGATCAGTGGGATGTCCTCGATCGTCAGGCGCGCGTCGTCGCCCCACGACTTGAGCAGCAGCCGCTGCTCCTCGGACGTCACCAGGCCGTCGCCGACGCGGGCGAGCAGCTCGGGGTCGCGCAGCCAGCCGAGCACGTCGGGCGCGCTCAGCGGCGGCCACCAGTCGATGACGAAGTCGAGGAAGTCGTCGTTGCCGAGCAGGTCGTCGTCGAACTTCTCGCGTCCGCGCTCGCGGCCGCGCTCGCTGCGCACCTGGCGCCACATCGTGTCGAGCAGGGTCGGGGTCACGCGCGGCATCTGCCGGTTGCGTCGGCCCTGCGACATCAGCTGGCGCCGGATCCGCCCGAGCGCACCGCGGTCGAGCACGATCTTGGTGTCGTACCAGAACAGCGAGAACTCCGTCGGGCTGCCGGGCGCCTGCTGGCGCGCCGTGCGTCGCATCAGCTCAGCCATCCGCGCCGAGCCCTTCACGTCGGCGACGGCCGGCTCGTCGTGGCGGGTGGCGCGCATGCCGTCGACGACCTCGCCCAGCGAGCGCAGCGCGATCGCGGTCTCGCCGAGGCTCGGGAGGACCCGCTCGATGTAGCGCATGAAGACGCCGCTGGGCCCCACGACCATCACGCCGCCCGTCTCGTAGCGGCGGCGCTCGGTGTAGAGCAGGTAGGCCGCGCGGTGCAGCGCCACGACGGTCTTGCCGACGCCGGGACCGCCGGAGATCGACACGACTCCCTTGCCGGGGGCACGGATGGCCTGGTCCTGCTCGGCCTGGATCGTGGCGACGATCGAGTGCATCGTGCGGTCGCGGGCCCGCGACAGCTGCGCCATCAGGGCCCCCTCGCCCATGATCGGCAGGTCGTCGGTGTTGCCCTCGGCGTCGAGCAGCTCGTCCTCGACGCTCAGCACGGTCGTGCCCTGGGAGCGCAGCACCCGGCGCCGTACGACGTTCTGGGGCGTGGCGGCCGTGGCCTGGTAGAACACCGCGGCGGCGGGGGCACGCCAGTCGATCAGCAGGGAGTCGCGGTTCTCGTCGCGCAGGCCGATGCGGCCGACGTAGCGCGGCTCGGGGTCGAGCTCGGGGCGCAGGTCGAGTCGTCCGAAGACGAGCCCCTCGTGCGCCGCGTCGAGCTGGGCGATCCGCTTGGCGGCCTGGAAGACCATCGCGTCGCGCTCGACCAGCCCACCCTCGTGGCCCAGCCGTCCACGGTCGTGGCCCTCGCGGGCCAGCTGCTGGGCCGCCTTGCCGGCGTCCATCAGCTGCCGGTGGACGCGGTCGACGAACTCCTGCTCGCGAGCGATCTCCTGCTCGACCAGCTCTTCACTCACGCTGCGTGCTCCCAGTACTGCTCGTGGTGCTTGTGATGCTGCCGTGATGGGCAAGTCCAGAAGTCTACAAACCCCGGGGCCCCACGGCGCCATCGGCGACTCGCTGCGCCGACGGCTGCAGCGCTACTTGCCGCGCGAGAGGAAGGCCGTCATCGCTTCCTTGGCCTCGTCGGAGCCGAAGAGCCGCGCCGAGAGCTCGGCCAGGTCGTCACGCTGGGCGTCGATGCGGGCCACGAGGTCGCGGGCGAGCAGCGCCTTGGTCTCGCGCAGACCCTGCGGCGCGCCGGTGGCCAGCGAGGCGCAGATCTCGGCGACGCGCTCGTCGAGCCCATCGGCCGCCACGGCCGTGGTCGCCAGGCCCATTCGGGCCGCCTCGGTGCCGCCGAAGGTCTCGCCGGTCAGGAAGGTGTAGGCCGCGTCGCGCGAGGTGAGACGCGGGAGCACGGTCAGGGAGATCACGGCGGGGGTGAGCCCGAGCTTGACCTCGGTCAACGCGAACGACGCCTCCTCGGCCGCCACGACGATGTCGCACGCGGCGACCAGCCCGATCCCGCCGGCACGCACCGGGCCGGCGACCCGCGCCACGACGGGCTTGGAGAGCGTCACGATCGCGCGCATCACGTCGACGATCGCCTGGGTGCCCTGCGCCATCGACCCGCCTG
>NZ_JAXMNS010000475.1:0-2628 GCF_034670285.1 Nocardioides sp.
GATCACGCTGAACGTGCCGCTGATCAGCGCCGCGATGGACACCGTCACCGAGTCGCGGATGGCGATCGCGATGGCGCGCGAGGGCGGCATCGGCGTGCTGCACCGCAACCTGTCGATCGAGGACCAGGCCTACCAGGTCGACCTGGTCAAGCGCACCCAGACCGGCATCATCTCCAACCCCGTCACGATCACCCCCGACCGCACGCTGGAGGACCTCGACCGCATCTGCGGCGAGTACCGCGTCTCGGGCCTTCCGGTCGTCGACGACGACAACCTGCTGATCGGCATCATCACCAACCGCGACCTGCGGTTCACCCCGGTCGCCGAGTGGCCGACCACCAAGGTCGACGAGGTGATGACGCCGATGCCGCTGATCACCGGCCCGATCGGCATCTCGCGCGACGACGCCACTGCCCTGCTGCGCGCGCACAAGCGTGAGCGCCTGCCGCTGGTCGACGCCGACGGTCGCCTCGGTGGACTGATCACCGTCAAGGACTTCGTGAAGTCCGAGCAGTTCCCGCTCGCCTCCAACGACGCCGACGGGCGCCTCATGGTCGGCGCCGCCATCGGCTACTTCGGCGACGCCTGGCAGCGCGCCACCACACTCATCGAGGCCGGGGTCGACGTCCTGGTCGCCGACACCGCCCACGGCAACGTGCGGATGCTGCTCGAGATGGTCGAGCGTCTCAAGACCGACCCCGCCACCAGGCACGTCCAGGTGATCGGCGGCAACGTCGCCACCCGTGAGGGCGCACAGGCCTTCGTCGACGCCGGCGCCGACGCGGTGAAGGTGGGGGTCGGGCCCGGCTCGATCTGCACGACCCGCATCGTCACCGGGGTGGGCGTCCCGCAGATCACGGCCGTCTACGAGGCCTCGCTGGCCTGCAAGCCGGCCGGCGTCCCGGTCATCGCCGACGGCGGCATGAGGCACTCCGGTGAGATCGCCAAGGCGCTCGTCGCCGGTGCCGACACCGTCATGCTCGGCTCGCTGCTCGCCGGCTGCGAGGAGTCGCCGGGCGACCTGGTCTTCGTCAACGGCAAGCAGTTCAAGGCCTACCGCGGCATGGGCTCCCTGGGTGCCATGTCGAGCCGCAGCAAGAAGTCCTACTCCAAGGACCGCTACTTCCAGGCCGAGGTCACCAGCGACGACCAGCTCGTCCCCGAGGGCATCGAGGGTCAGGTGGCCTATCGCGGTCCGCTCTCGGCGGTCTCCCACCAGCTCATCGGTGGCCTGAGCCAGTCGATGTTCTACACCGGTTCGCGCACCGTGGCCGACCTCCAGGAGAAGGGCCGCTTCGTGCGCATCACGTCGGCCTCCCTGGCCGAGAGCCACCCGCACGGCGTCCAGATGACCGTCGAGGCGCCCAACTACGCAGGTCGCTGACCCAGCGCGGCTCGGTCCGCGCGGCTCGTCAGAGGTACGGCGTCAGGAGACGCTCGAGAAAGTCTCGGTCGTCGAGGTCGCGAGCGGTCGAGGGCCGCTCGAGCGGGGGTTGCTCGGGACCGGCCTCGCCAAGGACCTCGAGGACCCGGGCCGACACCGAGACGGATTCGAGCGCTCGCTCGTCGTCCAGCATCACGCTGGCGCGAGTCGCCACCCGGTAGAGGTCAGGGTCGAGGTCGGCTGCGCGCTCCAGCTGCTCGGCAGTGATGGGGTGATCCTCGGGCAGCTCCACGTTCGGCACGTTGCTCGGCAGGCGACGGCCCTCGAGTCCGGCCCGCAGCTGGGCGGAGTTGACCGAGTCGCTTCTCGCGCACTCGCGGTAGTGCGGCAGCAATGCACGATGCCGCCACTCCTCGAAGGCGAGGGCCCGGTCCGAGGGATCGGTGTGGTCGCAGAGTGCATCAGTCAGGCGCCCTGCACTCATCAGGCCCATCGAGACCCCGCGACCACGGGTCGGGTTGGTGATCGCAAGGGCGTCGCCCACCTGGTGCAGGCCGAGCACGAGCGGCTGCTCGTCCTTCACCAGCGTCCGCACGCGGTTGTCGAAAGCGCCGAGACAGAACACCGTTGAGGTCGGACGCAGTGCTTCGCGCCACCCGTCGAAGGCGGGGTTGGCGCTCAGGATCGCCTCGAAGGCTTCTTCGTGGCGCAGCGCCTTGAGGACCGGGTCACGGTCGTGGGCCGCCAGCGCGACGACGGCGGTGTCGCCATCGCCGAGGAACAAGTGCTGGTTGTGGCAGGTGAAGCCCCAGATGTCGGCAAACCCGACGTTGAGCGGTTGCTTCTCGCCGACGACGCGGTAGTGCCGTGAGTAGTAGCGCGCGATGCAGGGGTCGGTGCGCTCCGGTTGGACGATCCCGAGGTCGCGCAGCCACCCGGTCACGGGTGAGCGACGCCCGGCGGCGTCGACGACTACGTCGGTAGGGACGGTGGAGCCGTCGGAGAGGACCAGGCCGGTCACGGTGGGAACCGTTGCTTCGTCGTCCACCAGCACACCTGTCGCCGGTGTCGTGACCACGCGCAGGTCGGCCCGGTCGCAGGCTCGAGCCAGCACCTGGTCGAACACGTGACGACGTGACTGCACGGCAGTCAGGTCGTCGTCGCCCTCGCGCCCACCGTCGTAGAGATGCGCCGGCGACATCTGCTCGAGTCCGACGACGTGGACGCCTCTGGCCACGAGGTCG
>NZ_JAXMNS010000476.1:0-2619 GCF_034670285.1 Nocardioides sp.
GCGTATCCAAGCGGGTAGTCGACCACCCGCAATCCATCCAGCTGCCCGATGACGTCGACCAGCGGATACCCGGGCCGTGGCGCGAGCACGACCTCGCCGGGATCGGCGTCGCCGTCGGCCCGCGGCTCGTAGGTGATGGCGGCGCTGCCGGTGAAGTCGCCGCGATAGGCCGGCGTGCCCGCGCTCGTCGACGGACCGGTCGGCGGGGGAGTCGGCTTCGCTCCGCCCGAGCGGGCACGCGACTTCGCGGTGGAGACGGCGGCGCGGGCCAACGCCTTGCCGGCCCGACGGAGCAGGGCGCTGGTGCGCGGGGAGAAAGCCATGGCCCCGACCCTACGGCTGTCACGCTGCTCACACGGAGTAGGTAAGGCAAGCCTCAGTAGCCTATGGTGAGGCAACCCTAACGTCTCCCCTGACCTTCCCCGACCCGGATGGAGATCCCCGATGAAGCGCGCCCCGCTGCTGCTGGCCCTCACGCTCGCGGCCACCCTGTTCACCGCCGGCTGCGGCGAGGACGGCCCGTCGATCGTCGTCTACAACGCCCAGCACGAGGAGCTGCTCGTCGACCTCGCGGCCGACTTCACCGAGCAGACCGGCATCGAGGTGCAGCTGCGCAACGGCAAGGACCTCGAGATGTCGGCCCAGCTCGTCGCCGAGGGCGACGCCTCGCCCGCCGACGTCTTCCTCACCGAGAACTCCCCCGCCATGGCCCAGGTCGAGCGCGCCGGGCTCTTCGAGACCCTGGCGCCCGAGCTCACTGCCGACATCCCCGAGCAGTACCGCCCCACGAGCGCCGCCTGGACCGGGTTCGTGGCCCGCTCGACCGTGCTGGTCTACAACACCGACCTCGTCGACGCCGCCGAGCTGCCCGACTCGATCCTCGACCTCGCCGACCCCGAGTGGGACGGACGGATCTCCTTCTCCCCCACCGGCGCCGACTTCCAGGCGATCGTCGCCGGCGTCCTGGACCTCGAGGGCGAGCAGGCCACCCGCGAGTGGCTGGCCGGCATCAAGGCCAACGGCACGGTCTACGACGGCAACAACGTGGTGCTGCAGTCGGTCGACTCGGGCCAGTCCGAGGTCGGGATCATCTACCACTACTACTGGTACCGCGACCAGGCCGAGAACGGCGACGTCAGCGACAACAGCGAGCTCTACTTCTTCGGCGAGCAGGACCCCGGCGCCTTCGTCAGCGTCTCCGGCGCCGGCATCCTGGCCTCCAGCGACAACAAGCCGGACGCCGAGAAGTTCATCTCCTACCTCACCAGCGAGGGTGGCCAGCAGGTGCTGGCCGACTCCTACGCCCTGGAGTACCCGCTCAACCCGGCCGTCCAGCTCGAGCCGCCGGTGCGGCCGTTCAGCGACCTCGAGCCGCCCGCCGTCAACGTGTCCGACCTCGACGGCGCCACGGTGGTGGACCTGATGACGGAGGCCGGCTTCCTCTGACTCTGATCCCGCCCCCGGCCCGTCCCGCCCGTCCGGCCCGCCCCGACGTCGCGGCCGCCGTCACCCAGCCCGCTCGCCCTCGTCGGCGAGCGGGCCGGTCTGCGTCCCGCAACGCGGCGCCGTGGCCGCTGCTCGTGGTCGGCGGGCTCGTCGCGGCCCTGACCCTGCTGCCGCTGGTCTACGTCGTCGTGACGAGTGCGTCGTACGGCGCCGCGGAGGCGCAGGAGTTCTTGTTCCGCGACCGGATCGGCGAGCTGCTCTGGAACACCACCCGCCTGCTCCTCGGCGGGGTCGTGCTGAGCGCCGTGCTGGGGGTGGCGGCCGCGTGGGTGGTCGAGCGCACCGATGTCCCGTTCCGCGGCTGGTGGCACGGACTGATGTGCGCACCCCTCGCCGTCCCCGCGTTCGTCAACGGCTACGGGTGGGTCTCGACGACCCAGGCCGTGCAGAGCTACGCCGGAGCCGTGCTCGTGGTGAGCCTGTCCTACTACCCGCTCGTCTACCTCCCCACCGTCGCGGCGCTGCGCCGCCTCGACCCGGGCCTGGAGGAGGTCAGCTCGTCGCTCGGTCGCGGTCGCGCCCACACCTTCGCCTCCGTCGTGCTGCCGGCCATCAGCCCAGCCGTGCTCGGCGGGTCGCTGCTCGTCGGGCTCCACCTGCTGGCGGAGTACGGCGCCCTCCAGCTGCTCAACTACCCGACGCTCACCACCGCGATCCTCCAGCAGTACGGCACCTCCTTCACCGGCTCCGCCGCCACCCTGCTCGCCCTCGTGCTGGTCGCCTTCTGCCTGCTGCTCCTCGGGCTCGAGCTGCTGGTGCGCGGACGCCGTCGACGCTCCAAGGTCGGCGCAGGAGCCCCCCGACGCTCCACGCCGATCCGGCTCGGACGACGCCGCCCGCTCGCCGTGGCGCCGCTGATCGCACTGGTCGTGCTTGCCCTCGGCGTCCCGCTGACGAGCCTGACGCGCTGGCTGGTGCGCGGCACGTCGGCGACGTTCGACTGGTCCACCCTCACCGCAGCGGCCACGACCACCCTCGGGCTCTCGCTGCTCGCCGGCCTCGTCGCCTGCCTGGCGGCCCTGCCGGTCGCGTGGCTCTCGGTGCGCCACCGCAGCCCGGTGACCACCCTGGTCGAGCGCAGCACCTACACCGCCAGCGCGATGCCCGGCATCG
>NZ_JAXMNS010000477.1:0-2602 GCF_034670285.1 Nocardioides sp.
CCTCGTTCCGGTCGCGAGCCGGGCGGCGATGCGCGCCTGCACGTCCTCGTGGCGCGGGAAGATCACGTCCTCCTTGGAGCCGAACGCCCGGAAGAAGCTCGAGCGGCTCACACCGGCACGCTCGACGATCTGCTCGACGGTGGTGGCGTCGTAGCCCTGCTCGTCGAAGAGCGCGAAGGCGGCGTCGACCATCCGGTCGCGGGTCAGGGTCATGGTCGGCTCCTTCAGCTCCGGCTTGGAGGGTCGTCGTGGACGTGTGAAACTGGGTGTCATCAACACGATACCGAGTTTCTTGAGGGGTACGAGATGAGCGACACCATCAACGCACACGACTGGTTCCGCACGACCGACGACCACGACGAGCTGCGCGCTGCCGTGCGCGACCTGGTCGCCGACAAGGTCACCCCCTACGCCGCCGAGGCCGACGAAAAGGCGGAGTACCCCCAGGCCGCCCACGACGCCCTGGTCGCCTCCGACTTCCACGCCCCGCACGTGCCCGAGGCCTACGACGGCGTCGGCGCCGACGCGCTTGCGACCTGCATCCTCATCGAGGAGGTGGCCCGCGGCTGCGCGTCGTCGTCCCTGATCCCGGCCGTCAACAAGCTCGGCTCGCTCCCCGTCATCCTCGGCGGCTCGGAGGACCTCAAGCAGCGCTACCTCCCCCGCCTCGCCGCCGGCGAGGGCTTCTCCTACGGCCTCTCCGAGCGCGACGCCGGCTCCGACACCGCCTCGATGAAGACCCGGGCGAAGGCCGACGGCGACCACTACGTGCTCAACGGCCAGAAGTCGTGGATCACCAACGCCGGCGTCTCGGAGTTCTACACCGTCCTCGCGGTCACCGACCCCGAGGCCGGCCGCGGCAAGGGCATCAGCGCCTTCGTCGTGGAGAAGTCAGACGAGGGCTTCACCTTCGGCGAGAAGGAGCGCAAGCTCGGCATCAAGGGCTCCCCCACCCGCGAGCTGCTCTTCGACAACGTGCGCATCCCCGCCGACCGGATGATCGGCGAGCCCGGCACCGGCCTCCAGCTGGCACTCAAGACCCTCGACCACACCCGGGTCACGATCGGCGCCCAGGCCGTCGGCATCGCCCAGGGCGCGCTCGACTTCGCACTGGGCTACGTGCAGGAGCGCCAGCAGTTCGGCAAGCGCATCGCCGACTTCCAGGGCATCCAGTTCATGCTGGCCGACATGGCGATGAAGCTCGAGACCGCGCGCCAGATGGTCTACGTCGCCGCCGCAAAGTCCGAGCGCAACGACGCCGACCTGCCGTTCTTCGGTGCCGCTGCCAAGTGCTACGCCTCGGACGCGGCCATGGAGATCACCACCGACGCCGTCCAGCTGCTCGGCGGCTACGGCTACACGCAGGACTTCCCCGTCGAGCGGATGATGCGCGACGCCAAGATCACCCAGATCTACGAGGGCACCAACCAGGTGCAGCGCCTCGTGATGGCGCGCCAGCTGCTCGCGGGCAAGGTCGGCTGAGCCCACCGACCTACACTTTTGAGGTGATCGAGCCCTCCGTCGTGCCGGCCGCGTTTGCGCGCCGCGCGCTTCGCTGGCGACGTGCGCTCGCAGTCGGCGCTGTGGCGCTCGGTCTCCTGGCCATGCACGTGTTCGCCGGCGGCACCCACGCCGCGGCGGGCCACTCCCTGTCCACGGAGACCGGCCACCATGCGCCCCTCGCGACGGGCGCGGACGGCGCGGCACTCACTGGCGGCCTGGAGTCCAGGCTGGGGTGCGACCCGGCCACGGTCTGCCTGTTCCTCGTCGGCTTCGGCCTGGCGCTGCACCTCGCCGCCCGCTCCGGGCGCCCCCTGGTCGTACGGCGTGCGCGCGAGGCGGGCGCTCGACTCGTCGTCCTCGCTCGTCGCGCGAGGATGCTCGACCCACCCGATCTGCACTCCCTTTCGATCCTGCGCTGCTGAGCGATCGCCCCTCGGCCGCTCCACGAGCGGCCGGACAAGCGACCCCACTCCTTCGCACGACCTCGAGAAACGAGAGCACCGCCATGACCCGCTTCTCCCTGCCCCTCACACCCCGCGCCACCTCCGCCTCCCGCCGGCGCCACGTCGCCGTGGCCGGCGCCGTCCTGGCACTGTCGGTGGCTCTGACCGCCTGCGGCGGCAACACCGACTCCGACACCGCCGAGCCGGGCGCCGTCCAGACCGCCGTCGACGGGTCGAGGTTCAGCCAGGCCGATGTCGACTTCACCACCCAGATGGTCCCGCACCACGCGCAGGCGGTGCAGATGGTCGTCATGGCGCAGGGCCGTGACATCGACCCCGACATCTCCGCCCTGATGGACCAGATCCGCACCGCTCAGGTGCCTGAGATCGAGCAGATGTCCGACCTGCTCCGCGCCTGGGACGAGCCCATCCCCGAGACGTCGCTGGACCACGCGAATGCTCACTCCCCGATGGAGGACATGGACGACATGCCGGGCATGTCGGGGATGCCGGGAATGATGAGCGCCGAGGCGATGACCGACCTCGACACCTCTGATGACCGCAGATTCGAGCAGATGTGGCTCACCATGATGATCGCCCACCACGAGGGGGCCATCGAGATGGCGACCATCGAGACGGAGTCGGGCGTCAACGAG
>NZ_JAXMNS010000478.1:0-2593 GCF_034670285.1 Nocardioides sp.
CGAGGAAGAGCGCGAAGGGCTGCTCAGCGCTCAGCTGGCTGCGCGGATGGACGCCGAGCGGAGCCGGGAAGAAGTAGCTGAGCAGTATCAGCGATTGGCCTCGCTGATCGCCTCGATGGGGGAGGCCATTTTGGTCGAGGACGAGTCCCGCCGCATCGTGGTGGTCAATCAGGCTTTCTGCACGATGTTCGGGATTCAGGTCGCTCCTGACCTACTGGTGGGCGCAGACTGCTCCGACGCCGCCGAGCAGGCTCGGGTGCTGATGGCGGGGCCGGACGAGTTCGTCACGCGGATCGCCGAGATCCTCGAGACGAGGCAGCTGGTCAGCGGGGAGGAGGTGAGCTTCGCCGACGGGTCCTGTGCCGAGCGTGACTTCGTGCCGGTGTTCGTGGGCGATGCCTACCGGGGTCACCTGTGGATCTATCGCGACATCAGCGAACGCAAGATCTCCGAGCAGCAGCGCGAGGAGCTGCTCGCCGCCACTACCAGGCAGAACGAGAAGCTGGCCGAGCTCGACCAGATGAAGGACGACTTCATCTTCTCGGTCTCCCACGAGCTGCGGACCCCGCTCACCTCGATCATGACGTCGGCTGCGCTGCTGGAGAACCCTGCGCTGGGCAGTCTCGCGCGCGATCAGCGTCGGTTCCTCGACATCATCACCCGCAACTCCGAGCGGATGCTCGGCGTGCTCGGGGAGCTGCTGCTGCTCGCCCGGCTGGAGGGCGATGCGCTGCCGCTGGAGCAGGAGCGGGGCGCGCTGACCGACGTGGTCACCGCATCAGTCAACTCGATCCGGGTACAAGCGATGGACAAGCGGATCACGCTCGACGTCGCTCTCGGCGAGGGGCCAGACATCGACCTCGACCCGCTACGGATGGGTCAGGTGCTCGACAACCTGCTCTCCAACGCGATCAAGTTCACCCCGGAGGACGGGGTGGTGAGGGTCCGAACCGCCTACGACGAGGCCGGGTGGGAGCTGCGGGTCACCGACACCGGCATCGGCATCCCTGCCGAGGAGGTCGACCAGGTCTTCGCCCGGTTCTACCGGGCGAGCAACGTCGAGGAGGGAGTCGTCACCGGCACAGGTCTCGGGCTCTCCATCGCCAAGGCGATCGTCGACCTTCACCGCGGCAGGATCTCTTTCCTCAACGAGCCCGAGGGTGGGACCACCTTCTCGGTTCGTCTTGCCGACGGAGGCGTCGGCTGATGACTCCCCGGGAGACGCCGCGGATCCTGCTCGTCGAGGACGAGGCCGACATCAGGACCACGTTGGACGTGTTGCTGACTCTCGCGGGCTTCGAGGTGGTCGTTGCATGCGACGGGATCGATGGTCTCGCGGCTTGCGCAACCGAGACCCCCGACCTCGTCGTCCTCGATGTCGGTCTGCCCGGGATGGACGGTTGGGAAGTGCTGCGCCGGCTGCGTCTCGACAGTGCGGTCCCGGTTCTCGTGCTCACGGCGCACGGTCTGGAAGCCGTCCGCGATCGGGCGCTGGCGGCGGGCGCGGATGCAGCGATGGCCAAGCCCTTTCGTCACGATGAGCTGATCGAGGTGCTGCGCTCACTCCTGGGTTGAGTCTGCGGGTCCCGAGCGCCAGTTGAGGGCCCCGATGAGCACCATCCGCAGCTGGGTGCGGGCCGCGTCGCTGACGCGCTTCTCGGCGTCCGGCCGCCCGCCGGCGTCGGCCATCGCCTCGGCGGTGCCGACCATGGCGGTGACGATGAGGCTCGAGAGGACCTGAAGGTCCTCCGCGCTCCAGTGGTCGGTGCCGGGCAGTCGCGCGATGTCGGTGGCGAGCTCGCGCTCGCACAGCTCGATCTCGTGGCGGATCCTGGCTTTGACCGCGGGAGGGCCGGCCGTGCGCTCACGGGCGATGAAGCGGAACTGGCCGTGGTGACCGTGCACGTGCTGCTCGAGCGTGTCGACCGACCGGTCGACGATCGCGGTGAAGGTCGGCGCCGTGTCGTCGTTGCGGCGGATCGCGCGAAGCATGGCGCGCAGGGCCACGAAGGACTCGTCGACGAGCGCGAGGCCGAGGTCCTCGATGGAGTCGAAGTGGCGGTAGAAGGCGGTCGGGACGATGCCGACCTCCTTGGCGACCTGGCGCAAGGACAGCGCCACGAGGCTCGAGTCCTCGCACAGGTCGAGCGCAGCGTCGAGGATCGCGCGCCTGGTGCGCTCTTTCTTCTCGACTCGGGTCGGGGCCTGCTCGCTCATCGACTCCATCCTAGGGGGTGAACAGGTGTGCACGCGTGCGCGGCGTCACGTGCCGCTGGTCTTGACCGGCAACACCTTCTTTCGGGATAGTTTCGGTGAACGCATGTTCACCCATTCTCTCTGGAGGTTCTGATGAGCACCACTGCTCCCTTCAACGGCCTCGGACGCGCCGGCCGAGTTGGGCAGGGCCTCGTGCGCAGCCGGCTCGTGGCTGCCCTGGCCAGCCCGCACGGCGTCGACCGCTACCTCGAGCTGATCAACCCGATGTGGGCCGCCGAGGAGGTGCGCGCCCGCGTCGTCGCCGTACGACGCGAGAACGCCGACTCCGACGGCGCGCCCGTCGCCACCCTCACGCTCCAGCCCACCAGCACGTGGC
>NZ_JAXMNS010000479.1:0-2567 GCF_034670285.1 Nocardioides sp.
TGCAGGCAATGGCCGTCGTAACCGGGGGTCTGGTTGTTGGCGGTCTGCTCGGCGAAGAACGTGAACGTGGCCGTCGTGTCCTCCGCCTGCAGGATGTTGCCCGCCGACACTGGGAGCTCCACTTGCAGGCACAGGACCTCGTCGCTCCCCGAGGCCAGAAGCCGGTCACCCGGCTGACCGCCCTGCGTCGTGTCGCCGAAGGCGGCATCGGAGAGTGCGCCGGCATAGACGTTGGAACCGGTGGCTCCGAATCCACCGTCCGTGCAGTCAGCGACGTCCTCGCGGACGCGCAGCTTCATGGTGGTGGAGAGCAGCCCCGCGTCCTCGCTGGTCCCCGCGACGTCGGTGGTCATCGCGTAGCGGAGGTCGAGCGATCCGTCGTTCGCAATCGTCAAGGGCGCCGTCGTGATGTCACCGGGCGCCATGTTCAGTGTGGTGATGACCGCATCCTGGGGGGAGTCCGAGATGTCGAGCGTTCCGGTGGCGAGCACGCTGGCGTTGCTCTCCTCGTCGGTGAAGATCGCATGGGTGAACGCCCATGGGGCACCCCCCATGACTCCGACCGCCAGCAGACTCACGTAGAGCCTCTTGGTGCGGAAACGGTGAGGGACCGGAGCCTTGGTGGAACCGGCGGTGAGCTTTCGCATTGCATCTCCTAGGTGGTGGGTTGACTGATAACCTCCAGGACTCAGCACACGTCCCGCTCAGCACCAGCACAACGCAGGCACAACGACGCCGAGGAGCCTCGTGGCCACACCCCCCGCCCAGCCGATCCTCATCGCGGACGACGACGCAGACCTCCGCGAAGTCCTCTCGGCCGCGCTGCAGGTCGAGGGCTTTCGGACCTTCACCGTCTCGAGAGGTGATGCGGTCGCGGAGGCGGTGGCTACCCAGCGCCCCAGCCTGCTGCTGCTCGACCTTGGCCTCCCGGCTGTGCCAGGACTCGAGGTGCTCAAGCAACTGCGACGCAGCGGCGACCTGCCGATCATCATCATCTCCGGACGCGACGAACAGGTGGACAAGGTCCTGGGTCTCGAGCTGGGTGCGGACGACTACGTCACCAAGCCCATCCACCCGCGTGAGCTGGTGGCGCGCATCCGCAACGTGCTGCGCCGCGGAAGGGACCGTTGCCCTGAGCCGATCACCGACCTCGGCTCGCTCTACGTCGACTGCAGCTCACGTGAGGTGTTCGTCGGTGGTGCCGAGGTCGAGCTCACGGCGAAGGAGTTCGACCTGCTGGCGTTCCTCGTCGATCACCCTCGTCAGGTGTTCTCCCGTCAACAGCTGCTGGAGCAGGTGTGGGGTGACACTGAGTACCGCGACCCCGCCACCGTCACTGAGCACATGCGGCGTCTCAGGCTCAAGATCGAGGTCGAGGACGGCGCAGCCGGCTCGGCAGCCGGTCATCGATACGTCACCACGGTCCGCGGCGTCGGATACCGATTCGACGCTCCAGCCCGCGTTTGACCTCCGGCCGCGCCGGAGGTGGCAGCTCGGCCCGTCAGGCGTTCGGTCGCACAGTGATGTCCGGGACCGTCGCGTCCCTCGGGACGTCGAGGAGATGGAGGATCGTCGCTGCCACGGTCCCGGGATCGATCCAGTCGGCGGCGTCGTAGTCCTTGCCCTCCTGAGCGTGCACCTTCTCCTGCATCGCCGTCGCGGTGCGTCCCGGGTAGACGGTGCTGACGCGGACGCCGTGCTCGGCTTCCTCCGTACGCAGCGAGTCCGCGAGGGCCTTGAGCCCGTGCTTCGAGGCGGCGTAGGCCGACCACTGAGGGTGGGCAGTGAGCCCGGCGCCGGAGTTGACCAGCACCACCGTGCCGCGGGCGGCCCGAAGCGCCGGGAGCGCGACCCTCGTCAGAGCCGCGGGTGCCACCAGGTTCACGGTGAGCTGCTCGAGCCACGAGGCGACCCCGAGGTCCGCGACGGCGCCCAGTTCGACCACCCCGGCCGCGTGGACGACCGAGTCCAGCGACGCGGGCAGGTCCAGGCCCTCGACCGAGGCAGGGTCGGCGAGGTCGGCCACGACCGTGCGCGCTCCGTCGTACGACGCCGCCAGCTCGGCCGCGCGCGACGCTGAGCGCGCGAGGAGCACGAGGTCGTCGCCGCGCTCGAGCAGCCGCTGCGCCAGGACCGCGCCGATGCCGGAGCCGGCTCCGGTGATGAGGTGCGTCGTCATCGCAACGGCCTCAGCGCGTGAAGACGATCTTGCCGAACACGTCGCCCAAGGCCATCGCCTCGAAGCCCGAGCGTGCGTCGGTCATCGGGATCGCTCGGTCGATCAGCGGGCGGGCACCGGTGGCGTCGAGCATCGTGACCAGCGAGGCCAGCTCGTCGCGCGTGCCCATCGTCGACCCGATGACGCTGAGCTGGAGGAAGAAGATCCGGGTGAGCTCGGCGTCGTCCAGCTTGGGTCCGGAGGTGGTGCCCGAGATGACGATCTTGCCGCCGGGTCGCAGGGCGCGGATCGAGTGCGACCAGGTCGCGCGGCCGACGGTCTCCATGACGGCGTCGACCTTCAAGGGCAGGCGGGCACCGGACTCGAAGACCTCGTGGGCACCGATCTC
>NZ_JAXMNS010000480.1:0-2541 GCF_034670285.1 Nocardioides sp.
CTCCCAGGTGGCGCTGCTCGTCGACGGACGCACGGGTCTGCTGGCCGGCCTGGTCGGCACCGCGGTCGTCGTCGGCGTCCTCTTCAGCGGCGCCCTGGTCGTGACTGTCGTCGCCGACCTCATGCCTGCTGCCTCGCTGATGGTCGCCCTGATGACCTACACCCTCCAGATGGTGCTGCTCGCGGCGGTGCTGATCCCGCTCAGCGACACCTCCTGGGCGGCCGACAACCTCACCGCCGGGTGGCTGGCTGCGGCCGTCATCAGCGGTGCCCTGATCTGGACCGCAGCCCAGGTGCTGCTCGCCACGCGCGTGCGCATCCCGGTCTACGACCTCCCCGCCGCCGAGCCCACCCCGCACCCCCGCGGGGACGTCTCGTCCAGCGTGGAGGGGGGTGCGCGATGACCCGCACAGACTGCTATTGTCCGGGGCGCAATGACCGAGGACCACGACACCCCACGAGGCGATCCCTGGAACGCCTTCGGGTACGTCGTGGCGGGGGTCCTGCTGTACGGCCTCGTCGGCTTCGGGCTCGATCGCTGGTGGGGCACCGGCTTCATGGTGGCGATCGGGATCATGTGTGGTGCAGTACTCGGCCTCTACATGACCTGGGCCCGCTTCAAGGCTCCGCCGGACACCGGCCCAGCTCCGCCCAGCAGCACGTCCACAGACAGTCCCAGCAGCCCCAGCCATCCCACCGAACCCCAGCGGTAGTGCAGACACAGGAGACACGGTGAGCAGCCTCATCTTCCTCGGCGAGACCGAGACGTTCGAGCCGCCCAGCCCGGCCGACTTCGACTACCCGGCGATCCCCGGCACCGGGAGTGGCACGTTCGAGTTCCTCGGCCAGGCCCAGATGGCCGGCATCACCAAGCCGATGGTGCAGATCGTCGTGGCCGGCATCCTGGTCTTCGCGTTCTTCTACCTCGCCTCGCGCAAGCGCGCCATGGTTCCCGGTCGCCTGCAGTACGTCGGCGAGGAGGCCTACGGCTTCGTGCGCAACTCCATGGGCCGCGACATCATCGGCAGCCAGGACTTCCAGCGCTACACGCCGTACCTCTTCGCGCTGTTCTTCTTCGTGCTCTTCAACAACTTGATGGGCTCGATACCCTTCATCCAGTTCCCGACCTTCTCCCGATCCGGGATGGTCTACTCGCTGGCGATCATGAGCTGGCTGATCTACAACATCGTCGGCATCAAGAAGCACGGCTTCGCCGGCTACTTCAAGCTGCAGTCGGTCCCCGCCGGTGTCGGTGGGCCCATCCTCCTGCTGCTCATCCCGCTCGAGTTCATGTCGAACATCATCGTGCGGCCGGTCACGCTGGCCCTGCGTCTGTTCGCGAACATGTTCGCCGGCCACCTGCTCCTGATCCTCTTCGCCCTCGGCGGTGAGTACCTCCTCCTCGAGCAGTCGCTGGCCTACGCCCCGGTCGGTGTCCTGGCCTGGCTGTTGTTCATCGTGATCTCGTTCCTGGAGCTGCTGATCCAGTTCCTCCAGGCCTACGTCTTCGTCCTCCTGAACGCCATGTACATCCAGGGCGCTCTGGCGGACGAGCACTGAGCTCGACCCGCACCACCAGCTCCACCTCATCTCACAGCAGCACCAACCGAAAGGAAACAGCCGTGGACGGCAACCTCAACATGATCGGCTACGGCCTGGCCGCAATCGGGCCGGGCATCGGAATCGGCCTGATCTTCGCCGCCTACATCAGTGGTGTCGCTCGTCAGCCGGAGGCCCAGAGCCGCCTGCAGTCGATCGCCATCCTGGGCTTCGCCCTCGCCGAGGCGCTCGCGATCATCGGTATCGCGCTCGCGTTCGTCCTCTGACCGAGGCCCCTGAAGCCAGACTGACGTAGGGACCCCGGAAGGACCTGCTATGCAAGCACTGACTGCATCACCCGTGTTGCGGGCGGCGGAAGAGCTGAACCCGCTCATCCCGCACCCGGTCGAGATCGTCTTGTCGATCGTGGTGTTCGCGATCCTCTTCTTCGCTGTGAAGAAGTTCGTCGTCCCGAGCTTCGAGTCGACCTTCGCTGACCGCACGACGGCGATCGAAGGCGGCCTCGCGGCTGCCGAGACCAAGCAGGCCGAGGCCGACGCCAAGCTGGCCGAGCTCGAGAAGCAGCTGGCGGACGCCCGTCACGAAGCCGCGCGCATCCGTGAGGAAGCGCGTGAGCAGGGGGCGACCATCGTTGCCGAGATGCGTGAGCAGGCTCAGACCGAGGCGTCGCGCATCGTCGACCACGGCAAGGCCCAGATCGAGGCGGAGCGCCAGCAGGCGGTCACCTCGCTGCGGGCCGAGGTGGGCACCCTCGCCACCACGCTGGCCGGTCGCATCGTGGGCGAGTCCCTCGACGACGACGCACGCCAGGGTCGGGTCGTGGAGCGCTTCCTCGCCGACCTCGAGGCCGGCACCCCGGGCCAGAACTGATGGAGGACAACTGATGGCCTTCCGTGGAGCGTCAGCCGACGCCGTCGCTCCGCTGACCAAGGACGTCGAGGCTCACGCCTCGAGTCCCGACGTCGCAGCGACGGTGGCGGAC
>NZ_JAXMNS010000481.1:0-2517 GCF_034670285.1 Nocardioides sp.
CCCCGTCGACGCCGTACGTCCGCGAGGAACAGCTCAAGCGGCTCAAGCAGGCCGAGCGTCAGCTCACGATGCTCGGCAAGGTCAACCCGCTGGCGCTCGAGGAGTTCTCGGCGATGGAGGAGCGACACAAGTTCCTCACCGAGCAGCTCGAGGACCTCAAGAGCACCCGCAAGGACCTCCTCGACATCGTGCGCGAGGTCGACACCCGCGTCGAGCAGGTCTTCACCGAGGCCTACGCAGACGTCGAACGGGCCTTCGACTCGACGTTCGCCCGGCTCTTCCCGGGGGGAGAGGGCCGTCTGGTACTCACCGACCCCGACAACATGCTCACCACCGGCATCGAGGTCGAGGCCCGGCCGCCGGGCAAGAAGGTCAAGCGGCTCTCGCTGCTGTCGGGAGGCGAGCGGTCGTTGGTGGCCGTGGCCTTCCTGGTGGCGCTGTTCAAGGCGCGCCCCTCGCCGTTCTACATCCTCGACGAGGTCGAGGCCGCGCTCGACGACACCAACCTCGGCCGCCTGCTCGAGATCTACGAGGAGCTGCGCGAGAACTCCCAGCTGCTCGTCATCACCCACCAGAAGCGCACGATGGAGGTCGGCGACGCCCTCTACGGCGTCACGATGCGCGGGGACGGCGTGAGCGCCGTCATCTCCCAGCGCCTGCGGGAGCAGTAGCAGGACGCAACGTGCCCGCGTCCCGACGTGGCGCGGGGTGGTCATCGAGTAGCCGACGGCCGAGCGGAGCGAGGCGTCGGCGTATCGAGATGTGGTGAGGTGCGCGCGGACGGTGAGTGGGGGCGGTGGGCGTTCGGGTTGCGGGCGTCTCGATATGCCGGCTCGCTCCTTCGTCGCGTGGCCGGCTACTCGACGACCGAAGGCAGCGCGTGACTGGGTTGGTCATCGAGTAGTCGACGGACGAGCGGAGCGAGGCGTCGGCGTATCGAGATGTCGGCGACCGGGAGACCCCTGCGGGGTCGTGGCACCATTCCTGCATGACCGAGCGCGCCGCCCGCCCCACCAGAGCCGACTACGTCGCGTGGCGCACCGCGACCACCCGGTGGTCCGACGACGACGCCTACGGCCACCTCAACAACGCGCGGTACTTCGACCTCATCGACACCGCCGTCAACGCCCACCTCGCCGAGGCCACCGTCACCGACATCCGGCACCTCCCGCAGATCGGGGTCGTCGCGGAGGTGTCATGCCGCTACTTCGCCGAGATGGGCTACCCGCGACCCATCGAGCTGGGCCTGGTCGTCGACCGTCTCGGCTCGTCGTCGGTGATCTACCGGGTCGGGCTTTTCCAGGGCGGCGAGGGTGCGCCCGAGCAGGAGGCGTGCGCCGAGGGACGCTTCGTGCACGTCTACGTCGACAACACCGATCCGCAGCGCCCGGTGACGCCGGTCCCCGCGCTCATCCGGTCGGTGCTGGAGCCGTTGGTGAGGGAGCGCCCGCCGACCTGAACGGACGGCTGATTGGATGGCCCCATGGAGACCCTGCAGCTGATCATCCTCATCGCCGTGGTGGCCGTGGTAGCCCTCGGCGCCAGCATCGGACTGCTCGTCCGCTCGCGTCGTACGCGGCGAGGCCCCGGACCGACCCCCACGCCGGCTCCCACCACGACTCCGACGACCGTTCCGGAGACCACCGAGGCACCCGGCACGACCACGCTCGAGCCGGAGGCCCCGCCGGTCGACCTCGAGCTGCCGGTCACCCCGGCGCTGGAGAGGCCCGAGGGCACGCGCTCGCGCCTGGTGCGGCTGCGCGAGCGCCTGGCGGGCTCGCAGGGCGGCCTCGGTCGCGGTCTGCTGGCGCTGCTGAGCCGCGACCGCCTCGACGAGGACACGTGGGAGTCGATCGAGGACCGGCTCCTCACCGCCGTCGTCGGCGTGGCACCCACCCAGCAGGTCGTCGACAACCTGCGCACCCGCCTGCGCGTCGGCGGCGACGAGGCCGGCAACCCGCGAGCGGTGCTGCGCGACGAGCTGATCGCGCTGGTCGACCCCGACATGGACCGCCGTCTTCAGGTGACCGGCGAGGACGGCCGCCCCGGCGTGGTGCTCGTGGTCGGCGTCAACGGCGCCGGCAAGACCACCACGGTCGGCAAGATCGCCCGCATCCTCGTCGCCGAGGACCACAGCGTCACCCTGGGGGCCGCCGACACGTTCCGCGCCGCCGCGGTCGAGCAGCTCGCGACCTGGGGCGAGCGCGTCGGCGTCGACGTCGTCCGCGGCCCGGAGGGCACCGACCCCGCCAGCGTCGCCTTCGACGCGGTCAAGCAGGGCGTCGACGCCGGCGTCGACACCGTCATCATCGACACCGCCGGGCGGCTGCAGAACAAGGCCGGCCTGATGGACGAGCTCGGCAAGGTCAAGCGCGTCATCGAGAAGCAGGCACCGGTCACCGAGGTGCTGCTCGTGCTCGACGCGACCACGGGTCAGAACGGCATGATCCAGGCCCGCGTCTTCAGCGAGGTCGTCGACGTCACCGGCATCGTGCTCACCAAGCTCGACAGATCGGA
>NZ_JAXMNS010000482.1:0-2513 GCF_034670285.1 Nocardioides sp.
CCGTCGCGGAAGCTGCCGGCCGCGAGCCACCGGGCCACGGCGACGTCGGGCGACGTCTCGGCGCCGGCGAGCAGGGCGTGCGCCACCGCGTGCGGGGCATGGCTGACCAGGGCGACGCTGCGGTCGTGCTCGGCCGCGCCGACGACGACCACGGTCGCCTCGAAGGCTTCGAGCACCCAGGCCACGACCTGCACGAGCGGGCTCTCGGCTGCGCCGTGCACCACCGCCCACGAGGCTCCGACGAGCAGGTCGGGGTCGGAGTGCTCGAAACCGGTGTGCTCGGTGCCGGCCATCGGGTGCACGCCGACGTAGCGGCCGGAGAGCCCGGCGGCCACCGCGGCGCGGGCGGGCGCCTGCTTCACGCTGCCGAGGTCGATGATCACCGCCTGGGGCGCGCGTGATGCCGCCTCGTCCATGGCTTCGGGCAGGGCGTCGAGGGGGGTGCTGAGCACCACGAGGTCGCGGTCGGCCGGCACGCTCTCGACCACCGCGAGCCCGGAAGCCGCCGCGAGCGAGCGGGTGCGCTCGTCGGGATCGACCACAACAACGTCGACTCCGAGGCCGACGAGTCGTCGAGCGACCGAGCCGCCGATGAGCCCGGCGCCCACGACGCAGATGCGCTCGAAGGCCGCACCGGACGGCGTGCCGGGGCCTGCCTGAGGCGTCATCGTCGTCCCGCCAGCTCGGCCAGCGGCGAGATCCGACCGACCGCGCGGGCGGTGCCGCCGAGACCGGCCCACTCCTCGCGCATGGTCTCGAAGTCGTCGGCGGAGTAGGTGCCGGAGAGGAAGAGCAGGAACACGAACTTGCCCGGGGTCGTCGGGACGGGGCGCGTGACGAGGTTGGACATGTTGATGCCACGGTCCTCGAGCACCCCGAGCAGCCGTCGCAGGATGCCGGGCACGTTGGTCTCCGGGTTGATCACGACGAGCAGGCCGTCGTCGCCGTCACCGGCCGCTGCGTCCTGGGTGGGCCGGGCGACGAGGGCGAACTGCGTGAATGCTGCTGCGTTGTCCTCCACCGCCCGCTCGACGCGGTCCAGGCCGTAGAGGTCGCCACAGATCGCCGCCCCGATCCCGATCTCGCCCGGAGCCAGGTCGCGGCAGGCCGCTGCGGTCGACAGCGCCTCCCGGGTCGCCAGGCCGCGGGCCTCGATCCAGCCCCGGCACTGGGCCAGGGCGTGGGGGTGGCTGACTACGACGTGCGGCTCCACGGTGGCTCCGGCGAGCGCGAACGCGTCGAAGGAGATCGGGACGACGGCGCTGTCGACGATCGACAGGGAGGGTCGCTCGAGCAGGGCGTCGAGGGTCGGGACGACGACGCCGTTGACGGAGTTGTCGATCGGCAGCACGGCGTACGCCGCCGTACCGGACTCGACGGCGGCCAGGGCCTCGGCCTGGGAGCCGACCGCGACGGCGTCGGCGTCGGGGCGCAGGGCCAGGACCGCCTGGTGGGTGAAGGTGCCGGACGGACCGAGGTAGGCGACCGCCGGCCGGGTCATGACTCGGCGCCCTCGGGCGTGCCCTCAGGAGAGCTGGGCAGCACGAACGAGGCGAGGACGTTGCTGCTGAAGTGCACCTCGGCGAGCGCGGCCTGGAGAGCATCGAGGTCGGCGGGGCTCGCCCGGAAGCCGAGGTAGAAGTCGTGCTGCTCGGGCTCGCGCGGGTCGCTGTGCAGGAAGTCGAGGTTGAGCCCGAGGGCGCTGACCTGCTCGAGGGCCTGCATCAGCGTGCCGGCCGACTCGCGGGGCGCGCGCATCGAGAGCCACACGACATCTGTCGGGTGGGTCTCCCCCTCCACGTGCGCGTGATGGCGCTGCTCCCGCGAGACCAGGCCGTAGGTGAGCGCGTCCTGGTTGTCGAGGTAGCCGGCCACCGGCTCGGCGTCACCGGCAGCGCTGACCTCGTCGACGTCGACGACGGCCGAGCCGAGCGCGCGCCCGACGGCCAGCACCTCCTCGACGGGGGTGTCGTCGGCGAGCACGCGGAAGGTCAGCCCGGCGCGACCCAGGGCTCCCACGACGTCGGCGTAGGCCTGCTGGCGCAGGGCGACACCGGACAGCTCGGCCGCCCCCTCCCCCACCCGGACCCAGCGCCACGGGGCAGCGACGGTGGTCATCCGGGTCACCCGGAGGCCGGTCGTGGACGCGTTGATCGCGCGCAGCAGTCGCAGCGGCGGCGAGGTCGGGTCGCCGAGACGCACCAGGGCGTCGAGGTCGCCGGCCACCTCGAGGGTCTCCATCAGCTCGTCGTAGCCCTGGAGGCTCACGAGGAACTCGCTGCCCTGCCAGCCCAGGGCGGCGCGGGCTCGCTGCACGAGCGTCGGCGGGTCGGTGCTCGGGTGGGCCAGCGAGCGAGCGGTCAGGAGTTCGGTGGTCATCGGGGTGCCTTCACTCTCGGGAGGGTACGGAGTCGCTCGGCAGCGAGCGCCACATCGGCGTCTGGTGCGGTGAGCGCGAAACGGACATGACGGGCGCCGTGGACGCCGTACTCGTCACCGGGCACCGCCACGAT
>NZ_JAXMNS010000483.1:0-2511 GCF_034670285.1 Nocardioides sp.
CGCCCCGACGTCGACGCCCTGGCACAGGTCGGCCGCCATCCGACGCAGCAGCACCAGCTGCTGATAGTCCTTCTGCCCGAAGACCGCGACGTCGGGGCGGACGAGGCCGAAGAGCTTGGCGACCACGGTCAGGACACCGCGGAAGTGGCCGGGACGGGTGCGGCCCTCGAGCACCTCGGCGAGCGGACCGGGGTCGACGCTCACCTGGGGTTCTCCGCCCGGGTAGACCTCGTCGACGGCCGGTGCGAAGACGACGTCGACGCCCTCGCGGGCGCACAGGTCGAGGTCGTCGTCCAGGGTGCGCGGGTAGCGGTCGAGGTCCTCGCCCGCGCCGAACTGCAGCGGGTTGACGAACACCGAGACCACGACCGGTCCGGAGCCCACCTCGGCGCGAGCAGCCGCCATCAGGCTGGCGTGACCCTCGTGGAGCGCGCCCATCGTCGGCACGAAGCCGACCCGGCTCTCGGCGTCGGCCGAGGTGGCGGCCTTCAGCAGGTCGGCGAGCTCGGCGCGCGTGGTCGCCAGGGCCGGACGCTGCGCAGTCGGGGCAGTCGGGGCAGTCGGGGCAGTCGGGGCAGTCGGGGCCATCAACCGATCCGCCGCACACGCAGGGGACGGCGCGCCTCGGCCGAGTCGAGCACCTCGTTCATCTTCAACGCCCGCATGGCGGTGAGGCGGCCGTCGACGACGGCGCGGCTCAGGGTCGCCCGGGCCAGGGCGAGGTAGGTCGACAGCGTGGTCGGCGCCTCGGCGAGGATCCCGTCGAGGTGGGCGCGCACCGTGTTGACGTCGCCGCGCACGATCGGTCCGGTCAGGGCCGCATCGCCGTGGTCGAGCGCGTTGTCGAGGGCCGCGGTGAGCAGCGGGCGCAAGGTGGCGGCCGGGTCGTCGGCGCCGGCCGCAGCCAGCAGCTCCATCGCCTCGGTGACGAGGGTGACGAGGTGGTTGGCGCCGTGCGCCAGGCCTGCGTGGTAGAGCGCGCGACGGTTCTCCGGCACCCACATCGCGCGGCCACCGAGGTCGGCGACGAGCGCCGCAGCGCACTCACGCTCGGCAGGCTCTGCGGTCAGGCCGAAGACGCAGCCGCTGAGACGGTCGAGGTCGACGGCGGTGCCGGTGAAGGTCATGGCCGGGTGCAGCGCGATCGCCCGGGCGCCCACGGCGGTCGCCGGGGCGAGGATCTCCAGACCGTGCAGCCCGGAGGAGTGGACGACGTACTGGCCCTCGTGCAGGGCGCCAGAGTCGGCGAGCACCGACACGACGTTGCCGAGCATGTCGTCGGGCACCGTCAGGAGCAACAGGTCGCAGCCGCGCGCGACCGCACTCGGCTTGTCGTTGACGACGCCGGGCAGCAGGTCGGCCATCCGACCCCGCGAGGCGTCGGACTCACCGGCAGCGGCGACGACCTCGTGTCCGGCCGCACGCAGGCCGGCGGCGAGGACCGCGCCCACGCGGCCGGCACCGACGACGCCGATGCGAAAGCGGCGCGGGCCAGCGACCTCGGGAGGCAGGGGGTGGGCAGCAGCCAGTGGCTCAGACATGTTGCGAACCTTTCGTTCCAGTCCCTCCGACCACCCTGCTGCCCCCGTTGGTGATGCGCGGTGATGGTGGAACTGGGGGCGACCGGGCCGGTGTGGGTACCAGACGGTGTGCTCGTACGACTCTGACGTGGTGTTCCCGATGAATCTAACCGCTGTGCTCCCTCGTGGGAACCGCACCTGACGTGACGCGCGCAACACCGACCCGCCCCAGTCGTTCGCCGAGTCGGCGCGACTACGCGCCGACTCGGCGTCAGGCGGGTGCAGGCGGGGGTCAGGCGGTGCGGTCGTCGGAGACCACGACCGAGCCGACCTCGAGGGGGCGCGGGGCCTGCGGGAGCCAGGTGCGGGTGACGTGGTCGACGACGTGGACGCCGGGCGGGGCCTCGATGGCGTGGACACCCGCGATCGGCGTGTCGGGGTCCTGCTGGAGGGCGGTGAAGACCTCCCACTCGCGGCGCTTGCGCTTGTTGCGGACGCTCGTGGCGAACGACGCCGGGTCGGTCCAGTGCGCGAACTCGTCGCCGTCGAGGTACTTCAGCTCGATGCACAGCCCGAACGGCAGCCCGATCGTGCGCACCGGCTTCGGCGTCGTCCGCACCTCCCACTCGTAGGCCTTGGTGAAGACGAAGTCGGGCCCCATCGGGTAGCCCCACTCCTCGGCGTTGCGCAGGCCGAGGTCGAGCCATCCGCGATCGGGGCGGGTGCTGTCGAGGTAGAGCGCGTGCCGTGGCACCCGGATGACCGCCTGCACGTCACCGATCTGCCAGGCCAGGTCGCTCAGCGACGACTCCCCCTCGCTGGTGAGCACCATGTCGCCGTCCCACTTGAAGGAGTAGCGCGTGCGCACCTGGGCGAAGCACCAGTTGTAGAAGTAGGCCAACGAGTGCACCGACAGCTCGTGCACCGCGAGGTGCTCGGCGCCGGCACGCGCCACGTCGAAGGGGTACGACGCCTGGCGCAGGCGCCCGGC
>NZ_JAXMNS010000484.1:0-2497 GCF_034670285.1 Nocardioides sp.
GAGCAGCGACTCCTTGCTGTCGACGTGGTGGTAGATCGCCGACTTCGCCAGCCCGAGCTCGCGTGCGAGGTCGCCCATGCTGGTGCCGTCATAGCCCTGGCGGTTGAACAGGTCGACCGCGCGCCGCAGGACCGTCTGCTGGTCGTAGCCCGGACGGCCGCGCCTCGGCACGGCGTCCGGCGTCCTGGGTCCGGTCACGGAGTCGAGTGTTTCATGTGCCGTGCCCACCACGCCCCGCCGACGACGAGCAGGAGCAGCGCGGACGCCGCCGCGATCAGCCCCCAGGGCTCGGTGCCGTAGGCGCCCAGGGCGGCGTAGGCCAGACTCCCGGGGACCATCCCGACAGCAGTGCCGAGCACGTAGTGGCGCAGTCGGATGCCGGTCAGTCCGGCTGCGTAGTTGATGACGATGTAGGGGACCAGCGGGATCAGCCTGGCGACGACGACGGAGGTGAGGCCGTGATCGCGCAGGAGGTGGTCCACCTCTGCCAGCCGGCCCCGGGTGAGCCGGTCGACGAGGTCGCGTCCGAGCAGCCGTCCGATGCCGAAGGAGATCACCGCGCCCACCAGGGCGGCGAGCAGCGAGAGCGCGGCGCCGGGCACGAGTCCGAAGAGGGCGCCACCGGCCGCGGTGAGCAGCGCCTTGGGGCAGGGGATGAGCGACAGCCCGAGGTAGAGCGCCAGGAAGGCCAACGGCCCCCAGGCGCCCGCGGCGTCGACGTCGGCGCGCATGCCCTCGACGTCCGGTGCACCGAGGACGACCGCGAGGACCGCGAGCCCGATCAGGAGCACTCCGAGCGCGCCAGCCTTCAGCAAGGTTGCTCGGGTCATGACGGGCCTGCGTTCGAGACGATGGAGCGATGATGGGTCGGGATGCCACCAGTGTCGCAGTCCACGTGCCCACGGGTCCGATCGGAGCAGTCAGTCGGTGACGCATAGGGTCGCTGCGTGGGCTTCGGAGACAAGGCGTACTCGACACTGGTGAAGCGCGACCTCGAGGTGGAGCGCGAGCTGCCCGAGCAGGCGCGGGCCGACATACCCAGCAATGCCTTGCGCCTGATCGGCGCGCACGCGCTGCAGTCCTCCGGCGACCAGGCGACCAAGACGTCGACGGTGCTGCCGTGGCTCTTCTACTCCCTCGGGGTGCCGCCCGCGCTCACCGGCGTGCTCGTGCCCATCCGGGAGTCGGGATCGATGCTTCCCCAGGCGTTCCTGACGCCGCTGGTGCTGCGCGTGCGGCACCGGAAATGGGTCTTCGTCACGGGCGCGCTGATCCAGGCGGTGACGGTCGCCGCCATGGCGATGACTGCCGCCGTCGGGAGCGGGCTGGCGGCGGGCGTGGTGATCGTGGTCGCCCTGACCATCTTCTCGCTGGGGCGCTGCCTGGGCTCGATCTCCTCCAAGGACGTGCAGGGCCGGACCGTGCCGAAGGGCCAGCGGGGGCAGATCAACGGGTTGGCGACGATCGCGTCCGGGCTGGTCGCTCTCACCCTCGGTCTCGGCGTACGGCTCTTCGGCGGGGAAGATCTTCGCGCCGATCAGCTTGCCTGGCTCCTGGCCGGTGGCGCGGCCTGCTGGGTGGGGGTGGCCGCCGTCTACGCGGGAATCCGCGAGCCGGCCGACGTCGAGTCCACCCCTCCAGCGCATCCCGAGGCCGAGCAGCAGGCGCCCGGAGCCGTCGTCCAGAGCTGGGCTCTCCTGCGCGACGACCGCGACTTCCGGCTCTTCGTGACCGTGCGCTCCCTGCTGCTCGTCTCCGCCCTGAGCCCGCCGTTCGTGGTGACGTTGGCGGTGAGCTCGGGCATGGAGGGGCTGGCCGGGCTGGGCAGCTTCATCATCGCCTCGGGGCTCGCGGCCCTGATCGGCGGCGGGATCTTCGGACGGTGGGCCGACCGGTCGAGCGCCGGCTTGATGAGCGCCGGTGCCGCGATGGCCTCGGTGGTGATCGTGGCTCTCGTCGTGATCGTGACGCTGCCTGCCTTCTCCGAGGAGTCCGCGTGGTCCGACTTCCTCTTCGTCGGGTGCTTCTTCCTGCTGACCCTGCTGCACACCGGCGTGCGGGTGGGGCGCAAGACCTATGTCGTGGACATGGCCGAAGGCGACCAGCGCACGACGTACGTCGCGGTGTCGAACTCGGCGATGGGCGTCATCCTGCTCGTCGTCGGGGGAGTCAGCTCGCTGCTGGCCATCGCAGCGGTCGAGTGGGCGCTGCTGTTCCTGGCCGGCATGGGGATCGTGGGGGTGTACGCCGCGCGGCGGCTCCCGAACGTCTCCCACGGCGCGAGCTGACGCCCACGACCGGCCAGGAACCAATCCCGTGAGTGAAGGGCAGCGGGTCAGGACGCGAGGAGCGTGGCAGTCCAGGCGAATCCCATGACACCGGCGAACGAGCACACCGCGACACGCACCCAGTCGCGGCGCTCGGCGAGCAGCCGGCCCGAGAGCCAGATCGCGCCGACCACGGTGAGGACCACCAGGGTCTGCGCCACGTCGATACC
>NZ_JAXMNS010000485.1:0-2496 GCF_034670285.1 Nocardioides sp.
ATTGCCGGTATCGACCTCTACGACCAGGAGTTGAGCGAGGCCTTCCCGCCGATGTCGGTGACGGTCCGCCTCGAGGACGACGTGGACGTCTCACGCGGCGACATGATCGCCCGAGTTAAGAACGCACCGCAGCCCAGCCAGGACATCGACGCGATGATCTGCTGGATGACGACCGCGCCGCTCAAACCACGGCAGAAGCTCGCCATCAAGCACACGACCCGCACCGCGCGCGCCCTCGTAAAGGACATCCAGTACCGCTTGGACGTCAACACGCTGCACCGCGACCAGGACTCCAAGGAGCTCGGCGTCAACGAGATCGGCCGCGTCCAGCTGCGCACAACAGTGCCGCTGCTGTGCGACCCGTACTCGCAGAACCGCACCACCGGATCCTTCATCCTGATCGATGAGGCCACAGGTGTGACCGTCGGAGCCGGAATGATCAACTCCGGCTCCTGACCTCCGTACGAAGCAGAACGCCCGGCAGCCACAGGCTGCCGGGCGTTCTGCTTGCTCGGAGGCTTAAAAGGCGAGCGCCAGCGAGCCGTCGGAGGCTGAGCAGGCGAGCGCCAGCGAGCCGTCGACGAAGCCCCGCGACCCGCACGCTAGTTGAGGTGCGAGCGAATCAAGCCTCGAGATCCCGCGGCGCACCGCACTCCCCCAATCCCCGTCGAAGCAAACAACGCAGGCCAGAGCGCTCACAGCCGGACGCTGCTGGTCCCCGTCCACGCTTCCCCGCGTCGGACCGACGATCACCTCGATCTGGCCACCGAGTCACCAATCGTCTGCGGCGCCACGGCGACCGCGAGGCTCAGGATCGGTCGCGAACCCGACCTCCGCGCCGCTATCCGGCCTCGCGCAGATCTCCTGCGTGCGCCCGATACCAGGTCACGGTCGACTCCAGCCCCTCACGCATTCCGATCTTGGCCTCCCAGCCAGCGGCCCGCAACTTGCTGACATCGAGCAGCTTCTGAGGGGTGCCGTCAGGCTTGGAGGTATCCCACTCGGTGCGCCCCTCGTAGCCGACGACGTCGGCGATCAGGGAGGCGATCTCCTTGATCGTGGTGTCGCGCCCGGTGCCCACGTTGACCTGCTCCGACCCGTCATAGTGCTCCAGCAGGTGAAGACAGGCAGCAGCCATGTCGTCGACGTGCAGGAACTCCCGTCGTGGCGTGCCGGTCCCCCAGTTAGTCACTGACTCTGCGCCAGACGCCACGGCCTCGTCGTAACGTCGGATCAGCGCGGGAAGCACATGACTACCCATCGGCGAAAAGTTGTCGCCTGGACCGTAGAGATTGGTCGGCATCGCCGAGATCCACGACCGACCGTACTGTCGGCGCACAGCCTGAACGCCCAGGATGCCGGCAATCTTCGCGATTGCGTAGGCATCGTTGGTGGGCTCGAGGTGACCGGTGAGCAGTGAGTCCTCGATGATCGGCTGCGGCGCCAGCTGCGGATAGATGCAGGACGACCCCAAGAAGAGCAGCCTCTCCGTCCCATGCTCCAGGGCCGCGTCCATGACGTTGGTCTGGATCCGCAGGTTGTCGGAGAGGAAGTCGACGGGGTAGGTGTTGTTGGCCAGGATCCCGCCGACCTTCGCTGCCGCCAGCACCACGTAGCGAGGCTTGGTGTCGGCGAAGAAGTCAGAAACGTCTGAGCGCTCGCGCAAGTCCAGCTCATCCGACTGGCGCCCGATGACGTCGGAAAACCCCTCGGCCTCCAGCCGTCGCGCGATCGCCGACCCCACCAGGCCACGATGACCGGCGACGTACGTCGTCGCCTCGCGGTCGAGCGGTCCGGGCGTGAATTCCTCAGCCATCGTGGGTCCCGACGACGGGCCACCCGTCGAGACGCACGGTGTCGATCCAAGGCCGCCCCTCGTGCTCGAGCGCCTCGATGTCTGCGTCAACCATGATCCTGGCTAGCTCGTCGGTCTGGACGGTGGCCTTCCAGCCGAGCTTGGCGTGTGCCTTGGAAGCATCACCCACAAGCGCGTCAACCTCGGTGGGGCGGAGGTAGCGTTCGTCGAAACGCACGTGCTTCTCCCAGTCGAGGCCCGCATGCTCGAACGCCGTGGTGACGAAGTCCCGCACCGTGAAGTTGCCCCCGGTCGCCAGCACGAAGTCATCCGGCTCGTCCGCCTGCAGCATCCGCCACATGCCTTCGACGTATTCGGCCGCATAGCCCCAGTCGCGCACGGCGTCGAGGTTGCCGAGGTAGACATGATCCTGGGTGCCGGCCTTGATCCGGGCGACCGCGCGGGTGATCTTGCGCGTAACGAAGGTCTCGCCGCGCCGCGGGGACTCGTGGTTGAACAGGATCCCGTTGACGGCGTACATGCCGTAGCCCTCGCGGTAATTCTTGGTAACCCAGTAGGCGTAGACTTTTGCCGCGCCATACGGCGAACGTGGGTAGAATGGCGTCTCCTCGCTTTGTGGAGGCGGCGTCGCTCCAAACATCTCCGAGCTCGACGCCTGGTAGTAGCGGCATTCGACCCCC
>NZ_JAXMNS010000486.1:0-2495 GCF_034670285.1 Nocardioides sp.
CCATCTGCACCACCATCGGTGGGAACACGTCGTGCTCGGCGAGGGGCTTGTTGATCGATTCGCCCTGCCTGACCGACTCCTTGACGTCGTGCAGGGCTCTGGAGATCACCACCGACCCGGTGGTGTCGGCGACGATGTCGAGGGCCTGCAGCAGCGGTACGCCGGAGCGCAGCAGGGTTCCGAAGTTGCGCGAGAAGCGCGCGATGGCGACCTTCTGGAACAAGTTGCCGAAGACGGGCAGGCGCAGCTTGAGCGGGTCGACGACGTTGCGGATGCCGGGTTTGTGGGCGTTTTTGCGCCACCACACGACAAAGGCAATCGAGCCGACGACCAGGAAGGGCAGGCCCATCTTGAGGCCCTTCGACATCGCGACCAGGATCTTGGTCGGCAGGGGCAGCTCGCCACCCAGGGAGCTGAACATGTTCTCGAAGACGGGGACGATGAAGATGAGCATGCCCGCGCACATCAGCATCGCGAGGATGAAGATGACGACGGGGTAGGTCAGTGCGGCCTTGATCTTGCCGCGCAGCCGGACGTCGGCCTCGAAGGCCTCGGCGATCTGAATCATCGTTTGGTCGAGGAAGCCGCCTACCTCGCCGGCCTTGATCATGTTGATCATCAGCGGGGGGAACGCCTTGGGGTGCCGCTCGAGGGACTTCGAGAGCGGGTTGCCCTCCTCGATGTCGGTCTTGACCAGGCGCAGGACCTTGGCGAGCTCCTCGTTCTCGGTCTGCTCCGAGAGGATCGCCAGGCAGCGGATGAGCGGCAGGCCGGCCGAGAGCATCGTGGCGAACTGGCGCGCGAAGATCGCGAGGTCCTTGAGCTTGATCCGCTTGGGGAGACCGAGATGGATCTCCTTCTGCATGCCCGCGTTGGCGACGCGGATGTCGAGCGGCAGGGCGCCCATGCCCAGCAGCTTCTCGCGCAGGACGGCCTCGTTCTCGGCGTCGACCTTGCCCTCGACGAGCTTGCCGGACTTGTCCTTGGCGGTGAACTCGTACTTGGTCAGCGTGGCTGCTGCCATGGCGGTGCTCCTGGATCGAGGGTGCGGACGGGTATGCGGGGCGGTCAGGCTGTGCGGGTCACTGCACGCCGCCGAAGCCGCTCGTCGTGAACTGCTGGCGCGCCAGGTGCTTCTCGACCTCGACGGCGGTGCCGCCGACCAGGCCGATGTAGTCCTCCTTGTCGGCGCACTTGTCGAGGCCGGTCTGCCAGCTGATCCGTCCGGCCTTCACCAGCCGGGCCAGGTCCTGGTTGAGGGTCTGCATGCCGTACTTGGCGCCGGCCTGGAGGGTGCCGGGGATCTGCGCCAGCTTGTCCTCGCGGATCTGGGCGCGGATGGCGGGCGTGGCCATCATGATCTCGACCGCGGCCTGGCGGCCCTGGCCGTCGGCCGTGCGGCACAGCGTCTGGCACACGACGCCCTGCAGCGTGCCGGCCAGCTGGGTGCGAACCTGCTGCTGCTGCTCGGGCGGGAAGACGTCGATGACGCGGGTGATGGTCTCTGCCGCCGACTGCGTGTGTAGCGTGCCGAAGACGAGGTGGCCGGTCTCGGCGGCGGTGAGCGCGACCGAGATGGTCTCCAGGTCGCGCATCTCGCCGACCAGGATGATGTCGGGGTCCTGGCGCAGCACGTGCTTGAGGGCGTCGGCGAAGGAGTGGGTGTCGTCGCCGACCTCGCGCTGGTTGACGATGCAGCCCTGGTGCTGGTGGAGGAACTCGATGGGGTCCTCGATGGTCATGATGTGACCGGAACGGGTGCGGTTGGCCTTGTCGACGACGGCCGCGAGCGTGGTCGACTTGCCGGACCCGGTGGGTCCGGTGACGAGCACGAGGCCCCGCTCGAGCTGGGAGAAGTCACCGATGATGCTCGGCAGGAGCAGCTCCTCGAGCGACTTGATCTCCCACGGGATGGTTCGCATGACAGCCCCGACGCTGTTGCGCTGGCGCAGCACGTTGACGCGGAAGCGGGCCTTGCCCGGCACCGTGTAGGCGAAGTCGAGCTCCCAGCGCTCCTCGAAGGTCTTCTGATGCTTGCTGGTCATGATCCCGAACATGGCGCTCTGGATCTGCTCGCCGGTGAGCGGCTCGTAGCCGGGCACCCGCTGCATCTCGCCGCGTACCCGGATCGTCGGCGGCGCACCGGCCGAGAGGTGAAGGTCGGACCCGCCGGCCTCGACCATGAACACGAGGATGTCGTCGAGGACGATCTGCTCGACGTGCTCGCCGAGCTCGACCGCCTGGACGCCGGGCGTGGCCGCGCCCGGCGCGAGCACGGGCGCACCCTGCGGCACGGTGCTCGGTGTCGACGTGCGCACCGGCTGGACGGCGGCCAGGGGGTGGACGGGCGCCAGCGTCGGGGTGGGGCCGCCCTGCTCCACCGGTGCCGACGCCTGCAGCGGGAGCGTCGTGGCGACGGGCCCGGGCGGAGCCACGGGGGCCGTGGGCAGGGCGGCAGCAGGAGTAGCGACCGGCGCAGGCGCCTCCAGCGGCAG
>NZ_JAXMNS010000487.1:0-2494 GCF_034670285.1 Nocardioides sp.
TCGAGGAGACGATCGAGGGCAAGAAGCGTCTGCTGATCGACGGTCGCGAGATCTTCCGCGACGAGGGCCAGCTGCGGATGACCACCGTGCGCGTCTCGCCGGCCGGTGACCCGCCGGACTCGGCCTACCTCTCCCTCGGTGAGCTGATGGCCACCTGGTTCGACGACGACGACGCGGTCTACCCCTACTCCTCGGTGCACCAGGAGGGCGAGACGGCCGAGAGCAGTCGCGAGGAGGGCGCCGTGCAGATGGCGACCTCGCAGGACGACGCCGTCTACGTCGCCCTCACCGAGAACGGCATCGACGTGCCGCAGGTGCTCCAGGTGGCCGCGATCACCGCGGGCGGCGGCTCCGAGGGCATCTTGAAGGTCGGCGACGTGCTGCGCAGCATCAACGGCGAGCAGATCGCCGACGACGTCGCCCTGCGCGAGGCCATCCAGCGCGCCGAGCCCGGCGAGCCCATCGCCGTGGGCATCGAGCGAGCCGACAAGACCCGCACGGTCGAGGTGACGCCCATCGAGGAGACGATCGAGGGCAAGAAGCGTCTGCTGATCGGCGTGACCCCGGGCTACGACTATGACTTCCCGTTCGAGGTGAAGATCAACATCTCCGACAACATCGGGGGGCCGAGCGCAGGGCTGATCTTCTCCCTCGCCGTCTACGACACCATCACTCCCGGCTCGCTGACCGGCGGCGCCCGGGTCGCCGGCACCGGCGAGATCGCCCCCGACGGCACCGTCGGACCGATCGGCGGCATCCAGCAGAAGATCGCCGGAGCCCGTGCCGAGGGCACCGACCTGTTCCTGGTCCCGGCGGGCAACTGCGCCGACGCTCTCGGTGCCGAGAACGGCGACATGACCCTGGTGCGGGCCTCGACGATGCACGAGGTGCGCCTCGCGCTCGAGGCCTACGCCGCAGACCCCACTGCCGACCTTCCCTCCTGTGAGGACGTGACGTGAACGAGAACGACCTGCCCACCGATCCGCCCTCCGACGAGGCCACCGACGGGGCCGAGGCCGCGGTCGACGAGGCGCTGACCGCCGACCCGCGGTGGGGCGACCTCGACGCCGACCCGGCGCTGGCCACGGCCGTGCTGGAGATCGAGGGCCACCTGTCCGGCGCCGGCTGGGACCAGTCCGGTCGTCTCTACGCGCTCGTCGACACCGCTGACCTCGTGCGTCAGGAGCCCCAGCTCGCTGCGGCGATGGGCCTGGACTCCGCGGCCGAGCACGGCTCGCTGACCGCGGTCGAGCAGGACCAGCTCGACCCGTCGAAGCCGCTGGAGGCCGTGCTCGAGTCGATCGAGTGGCCCGCCGGGGTCGTCGGCTGCGCCGCCATGGTTGAGCGACTCGTGCTGCCGCCCGGCTCGGACACCGGCATCCCCGACGACCCGATCGAGGCGCGCGCGTTCGCCCGCGACCACCCCGACCGCCAGGAGGTCCGGATCGTGGCCGGCGCCACCCGCAGCGGCTCGACGTACTGCGCCCTGCGGATGCGTTCGCACGACGACGACTCCTCCGTGGTCGGAGGCGTCGACCTCGTGCCCGGCCTGCTGAGGCTGCTCCAGGACACCCTGACCGAAGACCACCTGCACCACCACCCGCACGACGATGACACGGCTCGCCACGAGCCGTCTGAGGAGAACCCGTGAGTGAGCTGTTCGACGACGACCCGAGGGCGACGCCGCCCCCGCGCCAGGCTGCGCCCAAGAGGTCACGCGCGCTGCTGATCACCGCCATCGTGGTGATCGTGGCGATCTTCTCGCTGACCGGAGTCTCGGGCATCTACACCGACCGCCTCTGGTACCGCTCGGTCGGCTTCGGCAACGTCTTCTCCACGCTGCTGTGGACGCGGATCGGGCTCTTCCTGGTCTTCGGTGCGGTGCTGGGCGGGATCGTGGCGCTCAACATCTACCTCGCCTACCGCTTCCGGCCGCTCTTCAGGCCGAACTCCCGCGAGCAGTCGAACCTCGACCGCTACCGCGACGTGGTGACGCCCATCCGCGTGTGGGTCGTGCTGGGCACCGCGCTCCTCCTCGGCGCGTTCGCCGGAGCCTCGGGCATGAGCAACTGGCGCACCTACCTGATGTGGCGCAACGGGCAGTCGTTCGGCCAGGACGACCCCTACTTCAACCGCGACATCGGCTTCTACGTCTTCGACCTGCCGTGGATCCACTTCCTCGTCGACTTCTCGATGGCGATCTTCGTCGTCGCGATCCTCGCGGCGCTGGCCACGCACTACCTGTACGGCGGGCTGCGGCTCCAGGCGACCTCCGACCGGCTCTCCCCGGCGGCCCAGGCCCAGCTCTCGGTGCTGCTCGGCCTGTTCGTGCTGGCCAAGGGCCTCGACTACTACCTGGACCGTTTCGACCTGGTCAACCAGAACAACTCGTTGTTCACCGGCATGAACTTCACGGCCGAGAACGCCGTGCTGCCGGCCAAGAACATCCTCATCGGGGTCGCGGTCATCTGCTCGATCAGATCGGAAGAGCACA
>NZ_JAXMNS010000488.1:0-2488 GCF_034670285.1 Nocardioides sp.
GGCGCCGGGCCGGAGGTGGCCGACCGCGAGGCCGCCGCACCACCGGGTGGGTCGGGCCGTCCCACGGCGCCCCTAGGCTGAGTGGCATGCCAGTCGTCCACGCATTCGACCCGCCGGAGCGCTTCGTGACCGGCACCGTCGGTGAGCCGGGCGCGCGCACCTTCTTCCTGCAGGCACGCACCGGTTCCCGCATCACGAGCGTCTCGTTGGAGAAGCAGCAGGTCGCAGCCCTCGCCGAGCGCGTCGACGAGCTGCTCGACGAGGTGATGAGCAACCAGGCCAGCCAGTCCGTCGTACCCGCGGTCGCGCCCCTGGCCCTCGACGACTCCGACCCCCTCGAGCAGCCGATCGACGAGGAGTTCAGGGCGGGCACCATGACGCTCTCCTGGGACCCGTCCGACGAGCGGATCGTGATCGAGGTCTTCCCCTACACCGAAGCGGCCGTGATCTCGCCGGAGCAGGTGGACGAGGACTTCGAGGAGCCCGAGCCCGACGAGGTCTTCCTCGTCCGACTGACCGCCGCCGCTGCGCGGTCGTTCGTCAAGCGCGCCGAGCAGGTCCTCGAGGCGGGCCGCCCGAGCTGCCCGTTCTGCGGCAACCCGATCGACCCGAACGGGCACCTGTGCGTGCGCGCCAACGGTTTCCGTCGACGCGACCCGTGACCCACGACGGATGAGCACGCTCGAGCTCCAAGGACGCATCATGCCCGCGTCCAACGCGACCTTCCTGGGCGAGCTGGGCGGCCGTCAGGTCGTCTACAAGCCCGTTGCCGGCGAGCGTCCGCTCTGGGACTTCCCCGACGGCACGCTCGCGGGGCGGGAGGTCGCCGCCTACCTCGTCTCGGAGGCGACCGGGTGGAACGTCGTGCCTCGCACGTGGCTCGGCGAGGGGCCGCACGGCCTGGGCATGATCCAGGAGTGGCAGGAGCCCGATCCGGAGCAGGACGCCGTGATGCTGGTGCGACCGCACGACACGCCGCCCGGCTGGCGACTGGTGCTCGAGGCCGTCGACGACCACGACCGCGACGTGGCCCTCGTGCACGAGGACACGCGCGAGCTGCGCCGGATGGCGGTCTTCGACGTGATCACCAACAACGCCGACCGCAAGGGTGGCCACGTGCTCGAGATGGCCGACCGACACCGCTACGGCGTCGACCACGGGCTGACCTTCCACCAGGAGGTCAAGCTGCGCACGGTGCTGTGGGGCTGGGGCGGGGAGGCCCTCGACGACCAGGACGTCGCCGGGATCGAGCGCGTCCTGAGCGGTCTCGCAGGACAGCTCGGCGCCGAGCTGTTGGAGCACCTGACGCCGAGGGAGGTGGTCGTGCTCGAGCACCGCTGTCGCCGCCTGCTCGATCTCGGCACCCTGCCCGAGGCGTCCGGCGACTGGCCGTCGATCCCGTGGCCGCCCTTCTGACGCTCTCCCGCGCAGGGCTGTGGGGGCCGCCGCCCGTGCACGCCCTAGGCTGCGGACATGCGTGCCTGGAACCTGCCTGAGATCTCGTCGCTCCCCGTCACCGCGCCTGCCGTGCGGTTGCACGACACGTCGACGGGCGTGCAGGTGACGTCCTCACCGAACGGACCCGCGCGCCTCTACGTGTGCGGCATCACGCCGTATGACGCCACCCACCTCGGGCACGCTGCGACCTACGTCGGCTTCGACCTGCTCAACCGTGCGTGGCGCAACGCCGGGCACGACGTGACCTACGTCCAGAACGTCACCGACGTCGACGACCCGCTCCTCGAGCGCGCCAACAAGGTCAACATCGACTGGGTCGAGCTGGCCGAGCGTGAGACCGAGCTCTTCCGTCAGGACATGCAGGCCCTGCGCGTGCTGCCGCCGAAGTCCTACATCGGCGCGGTCGAGTCGATCCCGCTCGTCATCGGGCTCGTCAAGGTCCTCGAGGCGAACGGCGCGATCTACCAGGTCGAGCAGGACCTCTACTTCTCGGTCAGCGCAGACGACGCCTTCGGTGACGAGTCCGGGATGGACCGCGACACGATGCTGGCCCTCTTCGCCGAGCGCGGTGGCGACCCCGACCGGGAGGGCAAGCGCGACCCCCTCGACTGCGTCGTGTGGCGCGGCGAGCGCGAGGGCGAGCCGTCGTGGCCGAGCCCGTGGGGCCCGGGACGCCCGGGCTGGCACATCGAGTGCGCCGCGATCGCGCTGGCGCACCTCGGCACCGACATCGACGTCCAGGGCGGAGGGAGCGACCTGGTCTTCCCGCACCACGAGATGTGTGCGGGCCACGCGCAGGTCGCCAACAAGGGCGCATCGTTCGCCCGCATCTACAGCCACGCCGGCATGGTCGGCTACGACGGCGAGAAGATGTCGAAGTCCCGCGGCAACCTGGTCTTCGTCTCAGCCCTGCGCAACAGCGACATCGACCCGATGGCCATCCGCCTCGCACTGCTCCGCCACCACTTCCGCAGCGACTGGGAGTGGAAGGACGCCGAGCTCTGCGACGCCGTCGACGCACTGGGTGACT
>NZ_JAXMNS010000489.1:0-2485 GCF_034670285.1 Nocardioides sp.
GTCGTCGCCGGTGCGGTGCACGGCGGCCGCCATGGCCAGCCACGGGTCGAGCGGCGAGACCGGGGCGTCGGAGCCGAGGACCAGGTTCACGCCGGCGTCCAGCATCCAGCGGAACGCAAAGCTGCGCTCGGAACGACCCGGCCAGATCAGCTCGGTGAGGTCGCGGTCGTCGATGAGGTGCGCCGGCTGCACGCTGGCGCGGATGTCGAGTGAGGCGAGGCGCGCGATGTCGGAGGGGGCGACCAGCTGGGCGTGCTCGATCGAGCCCCGCGCGCCGGTGGCGGCATAGGCGTCGAGCGCCGCCGTCACGGCCGCGTCGCCGATCGCGTGGGTCGCGACCTCGATGCCGCTCATGTGCGCGCGCGCCAAAAGTGCGACCAGCTCGTGCTGGGCCAGGTTGGCCGCCCCGCTGGGGTGCTCGAGGCGCGAGCCGTCGGCGTACGGCTCGCAGCACCACGCCGTACGGGTGTTGAGTGAGCCGTCGCTGATGATCTTGAGCGGCCCCATGATCAGACGGTCGTCGCCGTCGATCAGCGGCGTGCCCGAGCGCAGTCCGGCGGCCACGACGTCCTCAAGCCCGTCGGCGTACGTCGCCATCCGCACGCGCAGCAGGTCGCAGCCGGCGTGCCAGCGCTCGATCCACTCGGGGGCGCCGCCGGAGAACTCGAAGTCGACCAGCCCGACGATGCCGAGCGCCGCTGCGGCCTCGAGGCTGTCGCGGTAGGCCGCGGGTGACGTCCCGCTGTCACCGGTGAGGCTGTTGAGGATCTCGTAGGCCGCGAACCACTCGTTCTCGCGCACGACCTCGTCGCGATGCCCGAGCCCGAGGGCGGCGAGGGCGACGCTGTTGAGCCACGCGTGGTGGGCGTCGCCGGCGATCAGGATCACCGGGGTCACGCCGGTGACCTCGTCGAGCTCGCTGACGGTGACGTCGCGCGACCACGTGCCGGGGCGATGACCGAAGCCGATGATCGGCTTGCCCGGCTCCTCGGCCACCCGCTCGGCGACCAGCGCGATCGCGGCCTCGGGGCTGGTGACGGTGGTCGTGTCGAGGCGAGCACGGCACAGGCCCCACTGACCCAGGTGCACGTGCTGGTCCCAGAGGCCGGGGATCAGCCAGCGACCCTGGCCCTCGACCACCTCGACGCTCCGACCCTCCCGGTCGACGGCGACCAGGCCGGCGCCGACCTCGGCCACGTCGCCGTCCAGCACGAGGACGTCGACGGGTTCACCGGTCTCGTCGCCGTTGACGAGCGGGACGAGGCGCACGTCACGGAGGAGGAGATCGGTCACCCCACGACGCTAACGGACCGGCGAAGCACCGCTCCGACCCGGTCCTGACCTAGGGTCGGCGCCATGACGGGGCGCATCGCGGGAGCACTGGCACTCCTCGTCCTGCTCGCCCTCGTCGGTGCCGGCGCCGGCTACGTCTCGAACCAGGACGAGCCCGTCCCACCGGCCTCCTTCTCCCCACCGGTCGCCGTGCCGGCCGAGAGCCCCAGCCTTCCGGTCAACGTCTACGACGTCACGCCCGACCCCGACACCCCGCCCCTGGCGGTCGACACCCCGCTGAGCGAGGCGAAGTTCCGCGCGGGCGGCTTCGCGCTCCGCGCACCCGTGCCCGACGACTGGTTGCGGGTCGAGCTCTCGGGCCGGTCCTCGTGGCAGTTCAGCCGACCCGAGAATCCCTCGGGCACCTACGTCCTGCGCCTCGGGATCGTCGCCGGCGAGCGTCGTGCGCCGAGCGTCGCGGCGGCCTCGCGCGTCTTCGCCCTGCGCCAGCAAGAGCTGGACGGCAACTCCCAGAACCTCATCGTCGAGGAGCAGACCGACACCGGCTTCACCTACACGCTCATCGACGCCGCCGGCCACCAACGCGTCGGCATCGAGGAGTTCCTCACCGTGCCCGGCAACGACTCGGCCTACTTCACCGTGGCGGTGAGCGGCCGCGAGGTCGACCGCGAGGGGATGGTCTCCCTCCTGCAGAGAGTCACCGCCGGCGCCTACGTGCCCTGACGCCGCTACGACAGGCCGAGTGCCCGTACGGCGCTCAGCACCCGGTTGGCGGTCGGGCGGTCGTCGCTGCGGATCTGCACCCACATCAGCTGGCTGCGGTTGACCTGCACCACGCGTTCCACCACCAGCGTGTCGAGCGGGCAGTCGGAGTAGAAGACCGTCACGGTGTCGCCGTCCACCGAGAACACCGGGTCGGTCGCCGTCGAGCACTCGAGGTGCTGCGGCACCTGGTCGGGCAGCTCGGTGCCGGGGAGGACGCCGACGAACACGCCCTCGGCACCGGCCAGGGCAGCCCAGTCGGCCGACGTGCCGACCGAGAGCGCCGGCAGCTCACGGCCCTCCCCCACGTTGGGCGGCATCCAGGACACCGTCGACCTGGCCTCGTCCCAGCTCGTCGGAACGGTGACGCTCAGGGCGCCCGTGTCGTCGCCGACGGTGACCTCGGCGGGCGGCTCGGCCAAGCCCTGCT
>NZ_JAXMNS010000490.1:0-2456 GCF_034670285.1 Nocardioides sp.
CCTCCGGCACGCCGTAGGAGCCGTCGGAGGCGACAGCCATCGAGACCCAGTCGTTCTCTGCCGAGCCGAGCAGCCAGTCGCGGGCGGCGTCGACGGTGGCCGAGGCGGCCGAGGCGGCCGACGACGAGCCGCGCGCCTCGATGATCGCCGCGCCGCGCTTGGCGACGGTGGGGATGAAGGTGTTCTCGAGCCAGTCCTGGTCGCCCACGACCTCGGCGGCGTTGCGGCCACCGACCTCGGCGTGGAACAGGTCGGGGTACTGCGTGGCCGAGTGGTTGCCCCAGATCGTCATCTTCTTGATGTCGGTCACCGGAGCACCGGTCTTCGCGGCCAGCTGCGAGATCGCCCGGTTGTGGTCGAGGCGGGTGAGGGCCGAGAAGCGCGCGTCCGGGATGTCCGGGGCGTTCTTCATCGCGATGAGCGCGTTGGTGTTGGCCGGGTTGCCGGTCACGCCGATGCGGACGTCGTCGGCGGCGACGGCGTTGAGCGCCTTGCCCTGAGCGGTGAAGATCGCGCCGTTGGCGCTGAGCAGGTCGCCGCGCTCCATGCCCGGGCCACGGGGGCGGGCGCCGACGAGCAGGGCGAGGTTGACGCCGTCGAAGATCTTCTCGGCGTCGTCACCGATCTCCACACCAGCCAGGTTGGGGAAGGCGCAGTCGTCGAGCTCCATGACGACGCCCTCGAGGGCCTTGAGGGCCGGGGTGATCTCGAGCAGACGCAGCTCGATCGGACGGTCACCGAGCAGCGCGCCGCTCGCGAGACGGAAAAGCAGGCTGTAGCCGATCTGGCCGGCGGCGCCGGTGACGGCGACCTTCAACGGAGCAGAGCTCACGACGACTCCCTTTGGATGTCTATGAAAATGGGGTGAACAAGCGGTCTCGACGCTAGCAGCGCCGTCGGACCCTCTACTGAGGGGGACGGATCTGGGTGCCGGCGTCACCGTCGTCGTAGGACGAGGTCCAACCCTGCTGGGTGGGCTGGGTGGGCTGGGTGGGCTGCGGGGGCGTCTGCTGCTGCGCGGGAATCCACTGCTGCGCCTGCGGGTCCCACTGCCAGCCGTCCTGGATGATCGGCTGCTCCTGGGGGTAGGACTGCTGGGGGTAGGCCTGCTGAGCGTGGCCCGGGTGCGCCAGCCCACCCTGCGGGGCGGTCGAGCCGGAGCCCAGCGAGACCTGGAGGCCGGAGCCGGCGACGGGCTCGGCGTCGCGACCGAAGACCGCCGGGTGCAGCAGGCCGGCCAGGGCGGCACCGAGGAGCGGCACCAGGACGAAGAGCCAGGCCTGGAGGATGGCGTCGCCCCCGGAGAAGAGCACCGTCGACAGCGCCACGGCCGGGTTGACCACCGAGCCGCTGATGCCGATGAGCACGAAGGCCACGCCGGCGTAGGTCAGGCCGATCGCGAGCGGGGCCAGCAGCGGGTTGTCGACCCGCTTGTCGGTCAGGGCCAGGACGAGGAGCACGAAGACGACCGCGACGATGAGCTCGAGGAGCAGCGTGGCCATCAGGTCGACGCCACCCTGGTCGCCGAAGGCCGGCGCTCCGAGCGGCTCGCCGACGTCATAGCTCGAGCCGTTGGAGACCGCGACGAGGAGGATCGCGATGCCGGCGACGATCGCACCGCCGACCTGGGCTGCGGCGTAGAGGCCGGTCTCCTTCCACGACATCCGACCGGCCATCGCGGCGCCCACCGAGGTGGCGGGGTTGAAGTGGCCGCCCGAGATGCGCCCGAAGGCCACGAGCAGGGCGAACAGCGTGAGGCCGTAGGCCAGGCCGTTGCCGGCGGTGAGGGCTCCGAAGAAGCCGAAGAACACCAAGATGGCCGTGCCGAGGCCCTCGGTGAGGAGTCGCTGGCCCTGGCTCGGGGGTGCGTCGGGGGTGCTGGCTGCGCTGTCGGGGGTGGTGTCGCTCATGAGCGGCTCTCTGCCCGTCGTGGTGGGGGCGCAAACCTGCCGTGCGTCTTCAACGGGCTGGTCTGGGCTGCCGGAGGGTGCAAGGCTGCCGGGATGCGGGCCGTCCCGGCCCGTCAGGTATCTTGACGTCAAGACGAATCCACGCGTAGATCCACTCCAGGAGTGACTCAGACATGGCTGCAACCGCGAAGATCATCTACACCCACACCGACGAGGCGCCGCTCCTCGCGACGTACTCCTTCCTCCCGATCATCGCGGCGTACGCCGCCAAGGCCGGCGTCGAGGTCGAGACTCGCGACATCTCCCTGGCCGGGCGCATCATCAGCCAGTTCCCCGAGCGGATGACGGAGTCGCAGCAGGTGGCCGACCACCTCGCCGAGCTCGGCGAGCTGGCCACCAAGCCCGAGGCCAACATCATCAAGCTGCCCAACGTCTCGGCCTCGATCCCGCAGCTGAAGGCCGCGATCAAGGAGCTGCAGGGCCAGGGCTACGACCTGCCTGACTACCCCGAGAACCCGCAGACCGACGAGGAGAAGGAGACCCGGG
>NZ_JAXMNS010000491.1:0-2453 GCF_034670285.1 Nocardioides sp.
GCCGTCGACGTTTTCAGAGGCCCGAGGACCCCGACCCGCCCCACGTGACCGGGCTTATGGTCGATCTGCTCGACGCTGGGTCGACCAGGTGCACCGGCCCCGAAGGGAACGACGAACGCCGCCCGGAGGACCGGGCGGCGTTCGTGGTGGTGCAAGGGGTTGGTAGTCAGTCGAGGTAGTCGCGCAAGACCTGCGAGCGGCTCGGGTGACGCAGCTTCGACATCGTCTTCGACTCGATCTGACGGATACGCTCGCGCGTCACGCCGTAGACCTTGCCGATCTCGTCGAGAGTCTTGGGCTGGCCGTCGGTGAGACCGAAGCGCATCGAGACCACGCCGGCCTCACGCTCGGACAGCGTGTCGAGGACGGCGTGCAGCTGCTCCTGGAGCAGCGTGAAGCTGACTGCGTCGGCGGGAACGATGGCCTCGGAGTCCTCGATGAGGTCACCGAACTCGGAGTCGCCGTCCTCGCCGAGAGGCGTGTGGAGCGAGATCGGCTCGCGGCCGTACTTCTGGACCTCGATGACCTTCTCGGGGGTCATGTCGAGCTCCTTGGCGAGCTCCTCCGGGGTCGGCTCGCGGCCGAGGTCCTGGAGCAGCTGGCGCTGCACGCGGGCGAGCTTGTTGATGACCTCGACCATGTGGACCGGGATGCGGATCGTGCGGGCCTGGTCGGCCATCGCGCGCGTGATCGCCTGGCGGATCCACCAGGTCGCGTAGGTCGAGAACTTGTAGCCCTTGGTGTAGTCGAACTTCTCGACCGCACGGATCAGGCCCAGGTTGCCCTCCTGGATCAGGTCCAGGAAGAGCATGCCGCGCCCGGTGTAGCGCTTGGCGAGGCTGACGACGAGACGCAGGTTGGCCTCGAGCAGGTGGTTCTTGGCGCGCTTGCCGTCCTCGGAGATCCACTCGAGCTCCTCGAGCACCTTGGGCGTGATCTTGCCGCCCTTGCCGAGCTTCTCGTCGGAGAAGAGACCGGCCTCGATGCGCTTGGCGAGCTCGACCTCCATCTCGGCGTTGAGGAGAGGCACCTTGCCGATCTGCTTGAGGTAGTCCTTGACCGGGTCGGCGGTCGCACCGGCGACCATGACCTGCTGGGCAGGCTCGTCGGTGTCGTCGGCGGCCGAGACGACGAAGGACGACGTCGCGGTCGCCTCCTCCTCGGCTTCCTTGATCGTGGGGTCGGCCTTGACGTCCTTCTCGAACTGCTCGTCCGGGACGTCCGGCAGGACCTTCTTGCCGTCAGCCCCGAGCGTGGCGGCAACGGCCGCGGCCTTCTTCGCCGCCGCAGCGGTGGTCTTCTTCGCCGGAGCGGCCTTCTTGGCAGGAGCCGCCTTCTTCGCGGCGGCCTTGGCGACCGGAGCGGCCTCGGCGTCCGCGGCAGCAGCCGCCTTCTTGGCCGGCGCCTTCTTCGCGGTGGCCGTGGTGGTCTTGCGAGTGCCGGTGGCGGCGGCCGCGCGCGTCTCCGCAGGCAGGGCCACGCTCAGTCCGAGCGAGCTGAGGTGCTCGAGCAGGGACTTCAGGTGGCGCGGTTCGACACCGGCGTCGTCGCTGGCGCGGCGTACCTGGTCGGGGCTGAAGGAGCCCGAGGCACGCGCCTCGTCGATGAGCGTGAGAACGGCGGGGTGCGCGAGCACCTCGGTGGGGATCTTACGTGCGTTCGAGGACACGAACACCTCTCGTGAAGCTGCGCTGGGGCTGTCGGTCTGGTCTGGCGGTGCGGCTTGCGGGCGCGGCAAAGGCCGCTGTCGTCAAGAGCCGCTCCATCATTCTGCCACGTGGTCGAAAGCAACCGGACCACCACCCGCAACGGCAGCGTCTCAGAGCCCCCTCCGGGCACATTCAGGTCGCCTTCAGGTGCGACTCAGCCTCCTCTCAGGAGGCGTTGCCGGCCTTGGCCGCGGCCTTCTTCTCCTTCTTGAAGTCGCGCACCTTCTGCAGGCTCTCGGAGTCGACCACGTCGGCTACGGACCGGTAGCCGTCGAGGGCGTAGTCGCCCACGAGCCGTTCCCAGCCGTCCTTGTGGACCCCGAGCTGCTTGGCGAGCAGGGCCACGAAGATCTTCGCCTTCTGCGCCCCGAACCCCGGCAGCGCCTGCACGCGCTTCATCAGGTCCTTGCCGTCGCGCGCCTCGGTCCAGAGCCGCTCGGTCTCGCCGTCGTACTGCTCGACCACGAGGCGGGCCAGGTCCTGCAGCCGCCCGGCCATGGACCCCGGGAACCGGTGGATCGCAGGCGTCTGGGCACAGAGGGAGGCGAATTCCTCGGGGTCGACCTCAGCGATCGTCCGTGGGTCGAAGCCGCCCAGCCGCTCGGTGACCTTCGCCGGGCCGCGAAAGGCGTGCTCCATCGGGTACTGCTGATCCAGCATCATCCCGGCGAGCAGCGCGAAGTGGTTGTCGGTGAGGATCTGGTCGGCCTCGTCGAGCCCGGTGATGTGAATGGCCATGAGCCA
>NZ_JAXMNS010000492.1:0-2448 GCF_034670285.1 Nocardioides sp.
GACGCCTCAGGCTCGGAATCTGCGCACGTAGGCGTCGTCCTGTGCACCGGTGGTCGGTGCGATCACCGATTGTGCCCACGCGTGACACCCGGGCGGGTTACCGTGGCGTAGCAGTGTCCGTGTCGGTGGAGGGCCGACTCTCGGGGCGTGGTGCTCGTTCGTAGAAGGAAGTGAGCACCATCGAGCCCATGACGCCATCGCGTCTTCTCGCCGAGCTGGTCACCGAGTGCGCAGGTGCGCTGGACATCGCCGGGTTGATGTCTCGGGCATTGCCGCTCGTGCTCGACCTGACGGGAGCTGTCTCGGCCCACGTGCTGCGGACGGCCGGCGACGACGTCAGGTCGGTCGCGCACCGAGGCGCCGAGCTGCCGGTCGCAGCGCTGCCGCACAGCATCCGGGAGGTCACGCCCGGGTGGCGGGGCCTGGGCGTCGTCGACGCCTGGCGCGAGCGCGGTGTCCGGACGACGACCGCGTTCCGCCTGGCAGCCCCTCCCGAGGCGCTGGTCCTGGTGCTCGCCTTCGACGCAGATCCCTCCGAGGGTCCCCCCGACGGTGACCTGCTGGACGTCGTGGGCCCGCTCCTGCAGACCGCGGTCGGTCGGGCGCACTCCGACGCGGCGCTGGTCGACATGGCGCACCGGGTCGACAACGCGCAGATGCTCGCCAACATGGGCGACTACGACTGGCACATCGCCAGCGACACGAACCGTTGGTCCGACCAGCTGTATCGCATCTACGGCCACGAGCCGCAGTCGTTCAACGCCAGCTATGAACGCTTCGTCTCCCACATCCACCCCGAGGACCGTGAGCGCATCACGGGGATCCATCAGCAGGCCTACGCCACGGGCGAGCCCTACAGGATGGTCGAGCGGGTGCAACGCCCCGATGGGGAGATCCGCTACCTCTCGTCCAACGGCCAGGTCGTGCTGGACGCGGACGGCACCCCGGTCCGCATGCGCGGCACCTGCATCGACATCACCGGCCTGGTCCTTGCCGAGCAGGAGGTCGAGCGGGCTCGCGCTCGTTTCGAGGCACTGGTGGAGTCCAGCGGCGATGCCATCCTGGTGCTCGAGGACGGGCTGGTCGTGCAGACCAACGACCGGGGACGAGCCCTGCTCGGAGGTGATCCGGTCGGGCTCTCCCTCGATCGGTTCGTGCGCGTCGAAGGACCGGAGAAGCTCGGCGTCCGCGCACGCGGACTGGCCGGTGGCGAGCTCACGCTCGACGTGTTCGCGGGCGAGCTCAATCCCGGCGTGGACGACGACCTCGTCGCGGTCTTCCTGCGCGATGCCGGACCGCGGCTCGCCAGCGAGTCGCTGGCGGTGAACCTCCGGGAGGCACAGGTGCGCCGGCAGCAGGCGGTGGAGATCAACGACAACATCCTCCAGAGCCTCACCGCCTCGGTGTACTGCCTCGAGGACTCCGACACGGCCGCGGCCGCGAGGTACATCCAGCTCACCCTCGCCTCGGCGCGCGACATGATGCACGACCTGCTCGAGCCCGTCGACGGGGCCGACCTCAAGCCGGGCGACCTCGTCCGTAGGGGTGCTGTCGACCTCCGTGCCGCCCCGACTACTGCCAAGCCTGGCCCGTCGCGGGTCACTCTCACCTCGGCCGGCCCTCCCGACCGGCGGGTGCTGATCGTCGACGATTGTGAGGACATGCGCGCGCTGCTCCGGCTGTTCCTCGAGCAGCGGGACCGGATCGAGGTCGTGGGTGCGGCCTCGTCAGGAGATGAGGGCATGCGGCTAGCGGCAGAGCTGCAGCCCGACCTGGTGCTGCTCGACCTCGCCATGCCCGGCATGGACGGTCTCGAGGCCCTCCCCCATATCCTCGACGGCGCACCCTCGGCCAGCGTGATCGTGCTGTCGGGCTTCGACCACCGCGTGGGCGCCCAGGCCATGGCCCTCGGAGCGGACCGCTTCGTGCAGAAGGGCGGCGGGTTCAAGGAGCTGATGCACGTCATCGACGAGGTCCTGCCGGGCGGGACGCCGCCGCACTCGGCCGCTAGCTGACCGGCCCTCGCCGCAGGATCCGCGACGCCACGGTCGCCTGACGGGCTGGCGCACCGTTCCGGCGTAGGGTCCCGGCAACACACCCACGAAAGAAGGTCTTCGCCGTGATCGGTTTCCTCGTTGCAGGTCTCATCATCGGAGCGCTCGCGCGCCTCATCAAGCCCGGCAAGCAGAACCTCGGCCTCTTGGCCACCCTCGGCCTCGGCCTCATCGGGTCGCTCATCGGCGGCCTCATCGCCCAGCTCTTCGGCACCGGCGGCATCTTCGAGCTCAACGTCATCGGTTTCGTGCTCGCCGTCGTCGCAGCCGTACTGCTGATCGGCGTTGCCGAGGGCGTCGCGGGCAAGAACAAGAGCACCGTCTGACCGATCGGCATCCGCGGCGCGGCTCGCTGCCGGCACAGCACGGCGGGCGGCCATCGCGGAGCGTGAGC
>NZ_JAXMNS010000493.1:0-2443 GCF_034670285.1 Nocardioides sp.
CCCTCGGGCTGTCTTGCCTGGGATCTGTCCGTCAGATCCGGGGGCCGGCGTCGACCCTGGCCCACCACGATGGCTTGATGAGAAGCATGTCCAACCAGTGCCGCTGAAACGACTCTGGTTGTGACCCGTTACAGGCCTGCCTCGTAGTGACTTCACTCCCGGGCCGACGTCGGCAACGACGCCATCCCGGTTGAAGTGAAGGAGACATCGCAATGCCCAGTGTGACAAACAACAGCGCCACGATCACCCCGGCGCCCACCCCGGTCACGGTCGCGCGCACCTACCGGTTCGTGGTCGGGGTCGATACCCATGCCGCAACCCACAGCTACGCCGTCCTCGACTCGGCCGGGGCGCTACTCGACGAGCAGACGTTCCCCACCACCACCACCACCGGCATCGGCCGGGCACGCGAGTGGATCGGCCGTCGCACCGGCGGCGACCTCGACGGCGTCCTGATCGCCGCAGAAGGCACCGGCTCCTACGGCGCCGTGCTCGCCGAGGCCCTCGCCGAGGTCGGCTACCGGGTCGTCGAGGCACCCACCCCGCGCCGCGATCGAGGTCGCGGGAAGACCGACGCCATGGACGCGGTCACTGCTGCCCGCAACACCCTGACCATGCGGCTCGACCGGCTCAGGGACCGCCGTGGCGGCCAGGACCAGGTAGTACTCCAGGTCCTCACCACAGCACGGGAGCAGCTCAACGCCGAGCGCCTACGCGCGCTCAACGCCCTCACGTCGCTGGCACGCTCCCACGACCTCGGTATCGACGCCCGCCGCGCTTTGACTGGCCCCCAGGTCCGCCAGATCGCCGCCTGGCGGCGACGCAACGAGCCGCTCGGTACCGCGACCGCACGCGCCGAGGCAGTGCGGCTGGCAGGACGCGTCGTCCAGCTCGACGACGAGTTGAAGAGCAACCGCGAACAGCTCACAGCCATAGTCGCCGACCGCACACCCCAGCTGCTCGGGATGCCCGGCGTCGGAGCCATCACCGCAGCCGTCGTGCTGTGCGTGTGGTCCCACCCCGGCCGCGTCCGCAGCGAAGACGCCATGGCTCAGATCGCCGGCACCTGCCCGATCCCAGCGTCCTCGGGCAACACCGTGCGCCACCGGCTCAACCGCGGCGGCGATCGACGACTGAACTGGGCGCTCAACACCATCGTCCTGACCCGAATGCGCGACGACGCCGAGACCCGCGACTACGTGACGCGACGCACCGCCGAAGGCAAGACCCGCCGCGAGATTCGACGCTGCCTCAAGCGCTACACCACCCGGCAGATCTACCGAATGCTCAATGCTGCGCATCCGCTCGAGGAGCCCGGTCGAGCCGCTTGACAGACATAGAAGCATCCCGGAGCCTATCGAGGCTCAGGCTATTGGATTCCGACCAGGGTTGGTCGGTCCGTGTCCGAGCGTAGAACGACTTCTCGAACTCTGCTGGCGCGACGTCGTCGAGGTAGCCGTGGAGGCGGTCGTGGTAAAGCCGTTCACGGTCTCGGCCAGTGCGTTAAGGCCCCTACGTCAAGCAGCTGGGCTGAGCACGGTCTCGTGGCGCACGGCGTCGGTGGTAAGTCCGCTCGATCCAGGTCACGATCGCGATCCGCAGCTCTTCGCGGGTGGCCCGGGAGCGCCGGTCGAGGACGTTCTTCTGCAGAAGCGCGAAGAAGCTCTCCGTGGCGGCGTTGTCGCCGGCTGCCCCGGCGCGGCCCATCGATCCGACCATGGCATGGCGGTTCAGCGCGTGCACGAATTTCCGGCTGCGGAACTGGGATCCTCGGTCGCTGTGGACCACGCAGCCGGCGACGTCGCCGCGTCGCGCGACCGCGTTGTTAAGTGCTGCGACGGCCAGGCGGGACTTCATTCGTGAGTCGATGGACTAGCCCACGATCCGGTTGGAGTAGACGTCCTTGATCGCGCAGAGGTGAGTTTGCCCTCGCCGGTGCGGTGCTCGGTGATGTCTGTCAGCCACAACTCGTTGGGAGCGTCGGCGTTGAACTCGTGGCGGATCACGCCGTGCTTGTCGACCACGGCGCAGAGGTCGTCGTGGACCGGCGGACCGGGATTCTTGGCGTTGCCGTGCTTGGGCTTGCCGAACGCGCTGAACCAGCCAAGCTCTGCGCAGATCCGCCAGGCGGTCCGTGCCGCCATCGGCTCCCCGGCCTCACCGGCCTCGTCGACCAGGAACCCGTAGCCGAACTCCGTGTCACCGCGGTGGGCGTCGAACAAGGCGTTGGCGCGGTAGGCCTTGACCAGGTCGGCGTCGGTGACCAGGCCCGCCAGCCAGCGGTAGTAGGGCTGGCGCGCGATCTTCAGTACCCGGCACGTCACCGTCACGGGCACCCGGATCGGGCCGTCCTTGGCGGCCAGCTCGCGGACGAGCGGGTACATCATTTTCCCGGCAGGTTCGCCTGCGACAGGTAGGCCGCGGCGCAGCGTAGGACCTCGTT
>NZ_JAXMNS010000494.1:0-2416 GCF_034670285.1 Nocardioides sp.
TCGAGGCCGTGCTCGCCGACGTCGCCTTGGGCACGTGCTCGGTGCTGGAGCGCGGCTACCTCAGCGAGGTGGCCCGGCCACACGGGCTCCCGACCGGCATCCTGCAGGCGCCTCAGCTCACCGCGAGCGGCGCCGTGCTGCGCGACGTCGCCCTGCCCGAGCTGGAGCTGTTCGTCGAGCTCGACGGCCGCATCTTCCACTCGGACCCCGCCGACCGCGCGCGGGATCTCGAGCGCGATCTCGACGCTGCCTCGGAGCAGGCGGCCCTGACCGTGCGACTCGGCTACGTGCAGGTGTTCGGCCGGGCCTGCACGACGGCGATCAAGCTCGCCCGCATCATGCACGCCCGCGGCTGGGACGGCGAACCGCACGACTGTCCACAGTGCGGTGGTCCTGATCAACCTGCTTGATCAGATCCACCGCGTAGTGGCCGGAGGTCTCAGCCGTGCTCGGCGAGGTAGGCCAGCTGGGCGCGCACCGACCACTCGGCCGGCACCCAGAGCGACTCGTCGACGTCGGCGTAGACGATCTCGACGACCTTGCGCGGCAGCTCCTCCATCGCCAGCCCGTCGACGTGCGGCCGGGCGTCGAGCTGCGCGAGGGCGTCGCGCACCTGGTCGAGGCGTGAGCGGCGGTGGGCGAGGTAGTAGTCGAGGACGCCGCGAGCGTCGGCCAGCACCGGGCCGTGGGCCGGCCAGATCGCGTCGACCTCGCCCGCGGTGACGAGCGACCGCATCCGCTCGATCGAGTCGAAGTAGGGCCCGAGCTGGCCGTCGGGGTAGGCGACCACGGTCGTGCCCCGCCCGAGCACCATGTCGCCCGACAGCAGGACCCGCTCCTCGGGCAGCAGCAACGAGATCGAGTCGGCCGTGTGTCCCGGGGTCGTGACCACCTTGATCGTGAGCCCGCCGACGTCGATGACCTCGTCGTCGACCAGCGGGTGCGCCGACGCAGTAGTCGGAGTCCAGCGCCCGTACGACGCACCCCTTGCGCTCGGCGAGCGCCGCGGCGACCTCGGAGTGGTCGTAGTGGTGATGGGTGAGCAGGATCAGCCCGACCTCACCGGTGACCTCGTCGACGAGGTCGAGGTGGCCGTCCTCGATCGGGCCCGGATCGACCACCACCGAGACCGACGACCCGGGCTCGCGCAGCAGCCAGGTGTTGGTGCCGTCGAGGGTCATCATCCCGGGGTTGGGGGCGAGCAGGCACTCACCGCGCGCCCCGAAGGTCCCCCCTGCCCAGGCGGCCTGACCAGCCTCGCCCGACATCAGCGGTGCCGTCCGGCCGCCAGTGACCGCAGCCGGTCGGGCATCGAGAGGGTGAACCCGTCGCCGAGCGGCTCGACGGTGGGCGTGAACATCTCGATCCGGCGTTCGGCGGCCGCAGCCAGCACCGCGTCGCGGGAGTCGAAGGAGGCGATCTCGAGCGAGGTCAGGTAGGTCGGCGGCATCATCGCCAGCTCACCCGACTCGGCCTGGGTCGCGGCCGCGAGCGCGGGCAGCCACGTCACCGACGACGACTCGGTCGAGACGTCGCGGGTGCGCTGGCCCTCGGGCAGCTTGGCGACGAAGAACCAGGTCTCGTAGCGCTTGGGCTCGAAGACCGGCGTCAGCCAGCCGTCCCAGGCGCCGAGCAGGTCGGTGCGCAGCACCAGGCCGCGGCGGTTGAGGAAGTCGGTCAGCGAGAGCTCGCGCGACTCCAGCGCGACCCGGTCGGCCTCCCAGTCGTCACCCGTGGTGTCGGCGACGACCTCGTCGTCGACGTCACCGATGCCGTCGGCACCGATCGGGCCGGCCAGCAGGACACCGGACTCCTCGAAGGTCTCGCGGACGGCGGCGCACACCAGCGCCCGCGCGAGGTGCTCCTCGCAGCCGAGCCTCTCGGCCCACTCGGCCGGCGACGGGCCGGCCCAGGACACCTCGGCGTCGAAGTCGCGCTGGTCGACCCCTCCGCCCGGGAAGACGGCCATGCCGGCGGCGAAGTCCATCGAGACCTGACGGCGCAGGTAGTAGACCTCCGGGCCCTCACCGTCGGTGTCGGCCTCGGCCAGCAGGATCACGGTCGCGGCCTGGCGCGGCACGACCGCGGTGCGAGTGCCGTCGGCGTACTCGCCGGCGATCCCGACCACCGACTCGGGCAGCGGGACCGGCGGCAGCGGGATCTTCACACCTCGACCAGCAGCTCGATCTCGACCGGCGCGTCAAGGGGCAGCACGGCCACCCCCACCGCCGAGCGAGCGTGGATGCCGGCATCGCCGAAGACCTCGCCGAGCAGCTCGGAGGCGCCGTTGGCGACTCCCGGCTGACCGGTGAAGTCGGGCGTCGAGGCCACGAAGACGACGACCTTCACGATCCGCTTGATCGCGGCCAGGTCACCGACCTCGGCCTTGATCGCGGCGATCGCGTTGAGCACGCAC
>NZ_JAXMNS010000495.1:0-2407 GCF_034670285.1 Nocardioides sp.
GTACGGCGTAACGTGCTCGAGGACCCCAGCTGGTACACCGCCTACACGCCCTACCAGCCCGAGATCTCGCAGGGCCGCCTCGAGGCGCTCATCAACTTCCAGACCGTGATCGGCGACCTCACGGGCCTGCCGACCGCCAACGCCTCCCTGCTCGACGAGGGCACTGCCGCGGCCGAGGCGATGACGCTGGTGCGCCGGGGCAACCGCAAGGCGAGCGGTCCTTTCGTCGTCGACGCCGACGCCCTGCCGCAGACCATCGACGTCGTGCGCACCCGCGCGGAGGCGATGGGCATCGAGGTGGTCGTCGCCGACCTGAGCGACGGGCTCCCCGAGGGCGAGCTGTCCGGGGTGCTCGTGCAGTACCCCGGCGCCTCGGGCGCCGTCCGCGACCCACGTGCCGTCATCGACTCGGCTCACGAGCGCAACGCGCTCGCGGTGGTCGCCGCAGACCTCCTGGCCCTGACCCTCCTCGAGGCCCCCGGGGCGATGGGTGCCGACATCGTCGTGGGCTCCTCGCAGCGCTTCGGGGTGCCGCTCTTCTACGGCGGTCCGCACGCGGGCTACATGTCGGTCGCTGCCGGTCTCGAGCGTCACCTGCCGGGCCGACTCGTCGGGGTCTCCGTCGACTCCGAGGGGCGTCCGGCCTACCGCCTGGCCCTCCAGACCCGTGAGCAGCACATCCGCCGCGACAAGGCGACGTCCAACATCTGCACCGCCCAGGTGCTGCTCGCGGTCGTGGCCTCGATGTATGCCGTCTACCACGGTCCCGACGGACTGCGTGCGATCGCGCGGCGGATCGCCGCCCAGGCCGCCACGATCGCCAAGGTCCTGGCCGACGGCGGCGTCGAGGTGGTGCACGAGGCCTTCTTCGACACGGTGCTGGCGCGGGTGCCGGGTCGGGCCGCAGACGTCGTCGCGGCGGCGCGTGAGCGCGGACTCCAGCTGCGGCTGGTCGACGCCGACCACGTCGGCGTGAGCATCGGCGAGACGTGCACCGGCGAGACCGTCGGGCTCGTCCTGGACGCCTTCGGCGTGAAGCCGGACGGCGCCGTCGTCGTCAGCGGCGTCAGCGGCGTCAGGGGCATCGACGGCGTGCACCCCGACCTCGAGCGCACCACGCCGTTCCTCACCCACGAGACCTTCCACCAGCACCGTAGCGAGACGCAGATGCTGCGCTACCTGCGGCGCCTCTCGGCCCGTGACTACGCCCTGGACCGCGGGATGATCCCGCTCGGCTCGTGCACCATGAAGCTCAACGCCACCACCGAGATGGAGCCCGTCTCGTTGCCGGGCTTCGCCGACCTGCACCCGTTCGCCCCGGCCGAGGACGCCACCGGCTACCGCCGCCTCGTCGAGGACCTCGAGGGCTGGCTGGCCGAGGTGACCGGCTACGACCGAGTCTCGATCCAGCCGAATGCCGGCTCCCAGGGTGAGCTCGCCGGGCTGCTCGCCATCCGCGGCTACCACCACTCTCGCGGCGACGTGCAGCGCGACGTGTGCCTGATCCCGAGCTCGGCCCATGGCACCAATGCCGCCTCCGCGGTGATGGCCGGCATGAAGGTGGTCGTGGTCAAGTCCGGCGACGACGGCACCGTCGACCTCTCCGACCTGCACCAGCAGTGTGAGAAGCATGCCGACACCCTGGCCGCGATCATGGTCACCTATCCCTCCACCCACGGCGCCTACGAGGACACCATCGGCGACCTGTGCGACCTCGTGCACCGCTACGGCGGCCAGGTCTACGTCGACGGCGCCAACCTCAACGCGCTCCTGGGCTACGCCAAGCCGGGCGAGTTCGGCGGCGACGTCTCCCACCTCAACCTCCACAAGACGTTCTGCATCCCGCACGGTGGCGGCGGCCCGGGGGTGGGCCCGGTGGCCGTGCGCGAGCACCTCGCGCCGTTCCTGCCCTCGCACGCCGCCCACCCCGAGGCCGAGAAGCGTGAGGGCATCGGCCCGATCAGCGCGGCGCCGTACGGCTCGGCGGGCATCCTGCCGATCTCCTGGGCCTACGTCCGCCTGATGGGTGCCGAGGGCCTGACACGGGCCACGGCGAGCGCGGTGCTGTCGGCCAACTACATCGCCAAGCGGCTGGGGGAGCACTTCCCGGTGCTCTACAGCGGTCACGGCGGGCTGGTGGCCCACGAGTGCATCCTCGACGTGCGAGGCATCACCAAGGACACCGGTGTCACCGTCGACGACGTCGCCAAGCGCCTGGTCGACTACGGCTTCCACGCCCCGACGATGTCGTTCCCCGTGGCGGGCACGCTCATGGTGGAGCCCACCGAGTCCGAGGACCTCGGCGAGATCGATCGCTTCTGCGACGCCATGATCGCCATCCGCGGCGAGATCGACCGGGTCGCGGCAGGGGAGTGGAGCCCCGAGGAGTCCCCGCTGCGTGGCGCCC
>NZ_JAXMNS010000496.1:0-2403 GCF_034670285.1 Nocardioides sp.
AGAGTGCGGCGAGCAGCCCGATCACGAGGGCGAGACCGGCCCCCGAGCCCTGGCTCAGCTCGGTCAGGGTCGGCTCCAACGTGTCGGCCGCGCCGGAAGCGCCGACGTCCCGCAGGATCTGCAGGACGGTTCGCGCAGCCTCCTGGCCCTGCCCGAGCAGGCCGACGAGTGACATCAGCGCGATCAGGGCCGGGAACAGCGCCAGCACGGCGTAGTAGGTGAGGGCGGCCGCGAGGTCGGTGCACTCGTCGCGGGTGAACTCGTGCAACGTCTTGCGAGCCACGTACTTCCTCGACCGGGCATCGAGGTCGGTCGGGTCGTCGGGCTTGACGTCGGCCTCGGCGGACGGCGCCTCCTCGCTCCGGCGGCGCCCGTCGGTCGCCTCATCGGTGCGGGTCATCGTCGGCCTCGCCGCCTCAGGACGACGACCACGACGAGCGCGACGACCACGGCGCCGCCGACGGCGAGCTCGCGGCCGTGGTCACGACCGAGCGCGTGCGCCTTCTCGCGCGAGCGCGCGGGCACGTCGAGCTTGTGGGTCAGGGCGTCGACGGTCTCGGCGAGGTGCTCCCGGGTGTCCTGGAGGTCGGCCTGGATCTCGCTGCTGCTCCGTGCTGTCTGGGCTGCCTGCGCTGCCTGCGACTGCTCGTCGCCGTCCGGCTTCCGGTTCGGATTCTGGTCCGGCTTCTCGTCCTGCTCGCCGATGCTCACGAGGCGCCTCCCTTGAGGGCGTCGACGTCTCGACGCACGCTCTCCTTGCTGTGCTCGAGCGGCGGGGTCGCCTGGTCCAGCTCCTTCTTGCCGAGGAGCGCGGCGATCCCGGCCACGGCGAAGAGGCCGAGCGTCACGATGAGGGCGGCCAGCCACGCCGGGACGACGAGCGCGAGCACGAGCACGAGGGTCGCCACGAGCGCGCCGACGCCGTACAGGGCCACCAGGCCGGCGGTGCCGAAGAGTCCGGCCCCGAGACCTGCCTTGGTGACCGACTCGGTGATCTCGGTCTTGGCGAGCGCCATCTCGTCCCGCACGAGGGTGGAGAGGTCCTGGGCGACGGTGGCCATCAGCTCACCGACCCCGGCCTCGCTCGTGTGCGTGGGGTGAACGGACTCGGGGGCGGCGTGCCTGGATGCCTCCTTCCTGTCGCTCATGGCGTCGCCACACCCGTCCCTGACGTGGCCTGGTCCACGGTGGCCTTCGCCGACTCGGCCACGTCACCGGCCTTGGTCGCGGCGACGTCGCGGACCTCGGCGGCGCGTCGTCGCACCCCCGGGTCGGACCGGAGCTCGTCGAGCCGAGCGGTGGTCCACTCGTAGGGCCCCCGGCCGGCGCGCGAGCCGAGCAGGAACCCGACGGTGCCTGCTGCTGCCATGGTCAGCTTCGACATGAGATCGCTCCTTGGGTCGTCAGTCAGGAACCGGCGCCGGTGTCGTCCAGCGGCCGGCTCCACCAGGTTTTCTCAGGAACGGCTCTCAGGTCGCCATTCCTGCGGGTGACCCCGGAGAGGTGAGGGACGGACCGCTGACCGCGGCGGCGGGCTCCGTCGACAAACCTCGTCGGCGTAGCCTCGCCCGATGAGCGAGAAGACGATGCGCGAGCGGATGCTCGCCGGTGAGCCCTACATCGCTGACGACCCCGAGATCGCGCGTGACTCGCAGCGCGCGCTGCGGCTGACCCACGCGATCAACCTGGCGGACCCCACCGATGGGGAGACGCTGCGCGGTCTCTACACCGAGCTGCTGGGGTCCTACGGCGAGGGCGCGGAGATCCGGCCGCCGTTCCGCTGCGACTACGGCTACCAGACGACCTTCGGCGACCGGTCGTTCGCCAACTTCGGCCTGGTCGTCCTCGACGTCGCCACCGTGACGGTCGGCGACGACGTCCAGCTCGGTCCGAACGTCCAGCTGCTCACGGCCACGCACCCCCTCGAGCCGGCGCCGCGGCGCGACAAGTGGGAGGCGGCCGAGCCGATCGTGATCGGCGACAACGTGTGGCTCGGTGGTGGCGTGATCGTGTGTCCGGGGGTCTCGATCGGCGAGAACACCGTCGTCGGCGCCGGCGCGGTGGTCGTGTCCTCGCTTCCGGCGAACGTCGTCGCCGTGGGGTCTCCTGCTCGGGTGATCCGGCAGCTCTGACGCCGTCCCTCGGGTCACTTCTCGGGTGGCCGTCTCAGGCTGCGGGGTCTCCCGGCGCGGGCGGCCGGCCGAGCGGCTCGAGGTCGAGGCTGTTCTCGGGCAGGGCGAGCACCCGTTCGACGATCTGGTCGAACCCGTTCGTCTGCTCGGCGAGGGCGACGAGGTTGGCCGGCTCGTAGCCACCGGACTGGAAGTGCGTCACGGCACTGCTCGCGACCCGGATCGACAGCGCCCGCTCGTTCGTCATCCGCCGCCGTCCGCCCGAGAACGC
>NZ_JAXMNS010000497.1:0-2400 GCF_034670285.1 Nocardioides sp.
CGTGGGCGCCCCCGCCCGACTCTTCGTGCTCGCCACCCTGGTGCTGGGCGTCATCGCCCTCGCGTTCGCGGCCACCGACAACGAGCGGCTCTCGCGCATCACCACCTTCGTCGACCCGTTCCGCGACTTCGAGGGCACCGGCTGGCAGCCGGCCCACGGCCTGTACGCCATGTCGAGCGGCGGCCTGTTCGGTGAGGGGATCGGGGCCAGCCAGCAGAAGTGGGGCACGCTCCCGGAGGCCCACACCGACTTCATCTTCGCGGTCCTCGGCGAGGAGCTCGGCCTGGTGGGCACGCTCCTGGTGATCGGGCTGTTCCTCACCATCGCCTACGCCGCCCTGCGGATCGCGCGCCAGACCAAGGACCCCTTCGTCCGCTACGCCACGTTCGGCATCGTGGTGTGGCTCATCGGTCAGATGGTCATCAACGTCGGGATGGTGCTGGCCCTGATGCCCGTCATCGGCATCCCGCTGCCCCTGGTCTCCTACGGCGGCTCCAGCCTGCTGCCGACCCTGGCCGCGATCGGTCTCCTGGTGGGATTCGCGCGGCGCGAGCCCGAGGCTGCGCGGGCGCTGGCCCAGCGGCGCCGCCTGCGTTCGGCCGGGCTCGCCGCTCGCCGGTAGCGTCTGACCCCTCATGACTCGCGTACTCCTCGCCGGCGGCGGCACCGCCGGCCACACGTCCCCGCTCCTGGCCACCGCCGACGCCCTGCGTCGCGCTGACCCCACCATCGAGATCACCTGCCTCGGCACCCCACGGGGCCTCGAGACCCGCGTGGTCCCGGAGGCCGGCTACCCGCTCGAGCTCATCGCGCCGGTGCCGTTGCCCCGCAAGCCCGGGGCCGACCTGCTCCGGGTGCCCGGACGCCTGCGAGGAGCGGTCAAGGAGGCGCTGGCCGTCATCGACCGGGTGCGTCCCGACGTCGTCGTCGGCTACGGCGGCTACGTGTCGGTGCCGGCCTACGTCGCGGCTCGTCGCCGCAAGCTCCCGATCGTCGTCCACGAGCAGAACGCGCTGCCCGGCATCGGCAACAAGGTCGGCGCGCGGGTCGCCTCCCGGGTCGCGGTCAGCTTTCCTGACACCCCGCTGCGCAACGCCGAGTACGTCGGCCTCCCGATCCGTCGGATGATCTCCCAGCTCGATCGTGCTGCCCTGCGCGCCGAGGCGCTCGCCACCTTCGGTCTCGACCCCGACCGTCCGACGCTGGTGGTCACCGGGGGCTCCCAGGGCGCACGCCGGCTCAACCAGTCGGTCTCGGCGGCTGCTCGCGCTTTCGCCGATGCCGGCGTGCAGGTGCTGCACGTCGTCGGCCCCAAGGGCGAGGCCTCGCCCGAGACCACCGACGTCCCGTACGTCGTCCTGCCCTACGTCGACCGGATGGACCTCGCTCTCGCGGCAGCCGACCTGATGATCTGCCGCGGCGGTGCCAACAGCGTCACCGAGGCCGCCGCCACGGGGGTGCCCGCGATCTTCGTGCCGCTGCCGATCGGCAACGGCGAGCAGGACCTCAACGCCCGGCCGGTCGTCGACGCGGGTGGCGCGCTGCTCGTCTCCGACGGCGACCTCACGCCTGAGTGGGTGGCCGCGCACGTGGCCTCCCTCGCCGTCGACGCCGACCGGCTCGCCGCCATGAGTCGTGCTGCCGCCGGGCTGATCCCCAACGACGCCGACGACCGGCTTGCCGCGATCGTGCTCGAGGAGGCTCGCCGATGAGGGTGCCCGTGCCCGAGACCATCGCCGGTGTCGAGGAGCTCGGACGTGTCCATCTGATCGGCATCGGCGGCGCCGGTCTGTCCGGCATCGCCCGGATCATGCTCGCCAGGGGAGTGGTCGTCAGCGGCAGCGACGGCAACGACTCCGCGGGCCTGGCGGCGCTGCGCGACCTCGGTGCTCGGGTGTTCGTGGGGCACGACGCCGCCCACGTCGCCGACGTCGACACGGTGGTCGTCTCGACCGCGATCGGCGAGGACAACCCCGAGTACGTCGAGGCGGTGCGCCAGGGCCTGCGTCTCCTGCCGCGCTCGGCCGCGCTGGCCTCGCTCATGGTCGGACGCCGGGTCGTGGCGGTCGCCGGCACGCACGGCAAGACCACCACGACGTCCCTGCTGACCGTTGCAGCCCAAGCGGCGGGCGCCGAGCCGACCTACGCCATCGGCGGCGACCTCAGCGCCAGCGGTGTCAACGCAGCGCTCGGCACCAGCGACCTCTTCCTGGCCGAGGCCGACGAGAGCGACGGCGCCTTCCTCGTCTACGAGCCCGCAGCCGCCATCGTCACCAACGTCGACGCCGACCACCTCGACCAGTGGGGCACCCCCGAGGCCTACGCGGCGGCGTTCGACGAGTTCGCCGACCGCATCGATCCCGCGGGTTTCCTGGTCTGCTGCATCGACGATCCCGGAGC
>NZ_JAXMNS010000498.1:0-2384 GCF_034670285.1 Nocardioides sp.
GATAGATGTCGGCAGCGATGAGGGTGGCGCACAGCAGCGACACGGTGAGGTAGGTCCACGCGACCGGCGTGAGCCAGTCGGGAACGGCGGAGCTCATGGTCATGTCCATGGGTGGGTGAGTCCTTCGTGATGGCAAGTGAGTGGGGTCCGACGGACCCGGGGCAGGAGCGGGACGCGCGCGCTGGGTCGCGCCGTCCGGGGGAGGGGCTCGGAGGGGATTCCGAGCGAGCCCTCACACCCTCAGCACGCAGAGTGCGTCAAGCGAAGGTGTGGCCCAGGGGGTTCGGCGCGGCCACCTCCCGCGTGGCACCCGCGACGTCGTACGGCGCAGCAGGCCGAGGAAGGTGTGGCGACGGGTGGCGAGAAGCAGAGCGAGGAAGGTGATCGCCGACGCGACCCCACCCAGGCACACCGCGCTCAGGGTGCCCACGCAGCTGCTGTCGCAGGAGCCGTGCAGGCCGGTGGGTGCGAGCTCGGCTGTGACAGCACTGGCGATCATCGCGGTCGAGGTGACGGGGGGTCCGACCTCGGGAGCGTGACTCAGCTGAGCCACCGCTGGCACCTGAGCCATCCCGGCCATCCCGGTCATGCCGGTCATGCCGGTCATGGACGTCGACACCGCGAGGGCAGCGAGCACGGTGCAGGCCACGCCGAGCGCCAGGACGAGCACCGCGCCGAGGGAGCGACGCGTCCAGCCGCCCCGTCGCGGGGCATCGGTCCTGGGCACGTCGGAATCGTAGCCCTGGGGTGTGCGACCGACGCCTTGCGAGCGCCGGTGACCTCTACCGTCACCAACAGCGACATCGGGCATGCTGGGCGCATGCGATTCAGTGAGCACGAGCTGACCGCCGCCCTGCACGGCGTGGCGAAGTCGGTGCTGCGCGCGCAGCGCAAGGTGCGCCGCGGGGCCGACGTCGACGAGGTGTGGGAGCAGATGGACCGGCTCCAACGCTTCAAGATCCTCGACGGACTCGGGTCGCAGGTGCTGCCCGTGCTGGTCGCCCTCCCCGACGTCGAGGTCGCGCCCGGCACCCGGCCGTCGTACGACGACGCCACGATCTCCGAGGTCCTCACGCAACTGCTCGACGCCGACAGCGGCGGGCTCGGGCGGCTCAAGCGGGCCGTCGTCCTCAAGGGACGGGTGGCGTTGGTGCAGATCGCGCTCGCCTCGGTGCCGTTGCGGCGTGACCCCGACGCGCTTCTGCACGCCGACGATGCCGCCGGGGATGCCGCCGGGGACGACTTCGAGATGCCGGACATCCCCGACCACCCCGGCAGCCTCACCTGATGCGCGCGGTCCTCGTGACCGAGTTCGGTCGCGAGCCTGCGCTGGTCGAGGTGCCGGCGCCGGGCTGTCCCGCCGACGGCGTCGTCGTGGACGTCGAGGCGACCGGGCTGTGCCGCAGCGACTGGCACGGCTGGCAGGGCCACGACGACGTCATCGCCCTGCCTCACGTGCCCGGCCACGAGCTCGCAGGCACGGTCGCTGCGGTGGGTGCCGAGGTGCGCGATTGGGTGGTCGGCGACCGGGTGACCACGCCGTTCGTGCTGGCCTGCGGCGAGTGCCGCTCGTGCGATCGCGGCGACGGGCAGGTGTGCGAGCGCCAGCTGCAACCCGGCTTCACGCAGTGGGGCTCGTTCGCCGAGCAGGTCGCGCTGCCGCGCGCCGACCTCAACCTCGTGCGGATCCCCGACGGGGTCGATGCCGACGTGGCCGCCGGCCTCGGGTGCCGCTTCGCGACGGCGTACCGCGCGGTCGCGCACGTCGCCCGCGTCGAGGCGGACGAGAAGGTCGTGGTGCACGGCTGCGGAGGAGTGGGCCTGGCGGCCGTGATGGTCGCTGCCGCCCGCGGTGCCTCGGTACTGGCAGTCGACCCGTCGGAGGCCTCGCGGGCCTTGGCGAGCGACTTGGGTGCGACTGCTCTCTCCCCGGACGACGTGACGGAGGTGCGCGACGCCGACGTCTCGCTCGACTGCTTCGGCAGTCGCACCGCCATGGCCGCCTCGATCGCCTGCCTGCGGCCGCGTGGCCGCCACGTGCAGGTGGGCCTGCTCGGCGGCGACGACGCCCGGCCCGCGGTCGACATGGGTCGGGTCGTCGGCCTCGAGCTCCAGCTCCTCGGCAGCCACGGGATGGCGGCGTCGGACTACCCCGAGCTGCTCGGACTCGTCGCCGACGGCACGCTCGCTCCCGACCGGCTGCTACGCGACCGGATCGGCCTCGGCGAGGCGGGCGCGAGGCTCGCCCGGCTGGCAGAGACCGGTGCTGCGGCGGGTGGGGTGACCGTCATCAGGCCCGACCTGGGCTGACCGTCCGCGCTCTACTCACCCCTCTGCGTGGAATTGTCGCCGGCCGGGGGCGGTTCACCTCGTCATGCGCACCG
>NZ_JAXMNS010000499.1:0-2383 GCF_034670285.1 Nocardioides sp.
CGTACTGGTAGCAGGTGGTCTCGGTGCCGGTCGACAGGGTGCAGTCGACGACGGTGGGCACCTCGGTGAGGGCCTCGTCGTCGAAGAGCACCGTGGGGTCGACGTCGGTCGGCTCGGCGGTCGACGTGTCCGTGCTCGCCGAGACGGTGCTCGGCTCGTCGGCGACGGTCCCGTCGTCGGTGGTGCTCGACCCGCAGGCGACGGTGAGGAGCACGGTCGCCGCACCGAGGGCGAGGAGCGGGCGGGTGCGCGAGATCATCATGAGGTCCTGTCGTGAGAGCGGTCGGTGGGAGCGCTCACTGCTCCGGCGGCGCCGCGCCGGCGGGCGGTGCGCCGTTGGGCGGAGCGGCACCGTCCGGCGGGCCGCCGCCATCCGGGGGGCCGCCGCCGTCCCCGCCCTCGGCCGAGGCCGAGGTCTGGCCGACCAGGCACTCGATCACCTGGTTCTCGGCGGCGGGGTTGGCGTGGTAGTGGTAGCCGGCGGTCTCGGTGGTGTGGCCATTGCACTCGTCGAGGTCGTCGGGCTCCTCGCCCTCCTCGAAGGGGCTGTGGACGGCGTAGCCGTCCATCGCGTAGCCGAACATCGCGGTGTCGCCGTCCTCGGCCTCACCGACCTCGGAGCAACCCGTCGCCCCGTGCATGTGGTAGCCCTCGAACGGGTTGTAGTGGCCTCCGCAGTCGTCGAAGGCGGCGATCGTGTAGGCGCTGAGGATCGCCTCGACCGGCGCGGACGCCGCGATGACGACGCCGTCGAGGGTGATGCCGTTGTTGCCCTGCGAGGTCTGGGCGGACTCGGCCGCGACAGGGGTGGTGGGGATCAGGACCTCGGTCGTGATCGGCTCGCCGTTCTCAAGCCACTCGAGGGAGCCCTCGACGCAGTGGTTGGCGAGGTCGGGGTCGACGTCGGGGCGGGCCGCTGCCTCGAACTCCTCCTGCGTCTCGGTGACGTAGATGTCGCCGTTCTCGTCGTACATCAGCCAGCCGTCGTCGTCGTAGGTCTCGGCGAGGTTCTCGAAGAAGGCGCCGTCGAGGTCGTAGACGTTCTCGCCGTCCAGCCAGATCCCACCCTCCTCGGCGCTGTCGGTGATCGAGTCGGGGCAGAACGGCCCCGTCTCGTGGTCGACGGGGTAGCCGGAGACGGTGATCCGGTAGCAGGTGGTCTCGGTGCCGCCGCTGAGCGTGCAGTCCTCGACGGTCGGCTCCTCGGTAAGGGCCCCGTCGAGGAACAGGGCGGTGTCGACGCCGGTGGAGGCGGTGTCGGAGTCGGCGCTGGTGTCGGTGCTCGACGAGGCGGACTCGGAGCTCGGGTCGGTGCCGTCGTCGGACCCCGAGGTGCCGCACGAGCTGAGCAGGAGCGCCGCGGTGAGCGGCACAGCGAGCAGGGGAGTACGCCGGAGCGACCGGGCGGCGCTTCGGAGCTGGAGGTGTCGGGTCATGGCTGGAGGGTGGACCACCAGCCTGTGGGCGCGCTGTGTCGTCGCACAGGCACCACACAGGTGGAGCCACGAAGGGCGGCCGTGGCGGGCCTCGGGAACAAGCAGAGGCGCACGCCGGGTTCCCTCACCAGCGAGCGCCCGGCTCGGTCGATCCACCCGGAGGTCATGACATGGCATCAGCCCACAAGCGGACAGGCGGTGCGCCAGCGGGCGCGGCGGGGACCGCGCGGGGGAGCGCGCCGACCATCGAGGTCTTCTGGCGGCCCGGCTGCCCGTTCTGCCAGGCATTGCGTGTGGGGCTGCGGCTGCGGGGCGTGCGCGCCACGTGGCGCAACATCTACGAGGACCCGGCGGCCGCGAAGATCGTGCGCGCCCACAACGGTGGCAACGAGACCGTCCCGACGGTGCGGATCGGCACGACCGTGCTCTCCAACCCGACCGCGGGCACCGTGCGCTCGCACGCGCGGGCGCTGTCGCGTGGGGGTGCGTCGTGACGGCGAGGCCGGCCCGGGGCCGTCGTACCTCGACGACCACCGGGGATCGCGCAACCACCGGACGACGCGCAACGCGGTGTTCGCCGCGTGGAACATGCCGCACGTCGGCTGCACGTCGGCTGCACGTCGGCTGGAGGACGCCGGTGGGGTCCCGGCACACGGCAACGTGACCTCCAGCTGGGACCTGTCCCAGCCCGATGACCCCAACCCCGAGTACCGCTGTGCCGGCGCACCGACGGCCACGGTCTGTCCACCGCTCGTGCGCCTGGCCGGGGACCGCTCCTGGTGCCGCACGCCGGTGCCACCTGGTGGTCACCGAGCACGGCGCTACCCGCTGATGTCCGGAAACCCTGTCCACACCAGCCAAATCGCATCGTGACCTATATCACGTGACGCCCTGACGTAGCCATGGTCACCCTGGGCCAGTTTCGACGGCTACCTCGCCCATCGTGT
>NZ_JAXMNS010000500.1:0-2377 GCF_034670285.1 Nocardioides sp.
ACGGTCTCGAAGACGTCGGGGCGACCGATGAACTCGGCGTGGCTCGGCGGCCACACCAGCGTGAAGACCTTCCCGACGACGAGGTCGACCGGCACGAACGCTCGGTCCTCGTCGCACTTGGGCTGGTTGACCCCGCAGAGCCGGTCGGAGGAGTCGGCCGAGGCGTTGCGGTTGTCGCCCATCACGAAGAGGCGGTCCTCCGGCACGGTGACCGCCCAGTCCTCACGGCACCCCGACGGCATCGGCCCGTCGCACTTCTGCTGAGGCCGGATGAAGTCGTCCTCCTCGATGGCCACGCCGTTGATCTCCAGCTTGCCGTCGGCGTCGCAGCAGGTGATGGTGTCGCCCGCGGTGCCGATGACGCGCTTCACCAGGTGTCCGCCGGTCGGGTAGAGACCGATCTTGGCCAGCCCCTTCGCCAGCACGGTCTGCGGGCCCGGCTCCGGGCCGTTCAGCCAGCCGCCCGGGTCCTCGAACACGACGACGTCCCCGCGCGAGGGCCCGTCGCCGAACCAGTACGACGGCTTCTGCACGAGGATCCGGTCGTTCTCGACCAGGCCGGGCTCCATCGAGGCCGAGGGGATGTAGAACGCCTGCACCAGCAGGGTCTTGATGAGCAGCGCCATGCCGAGCGCGACCACCAGCAGGACCACGGTCTCGAGCCACAACGGGGTGCGGCGCTTGGCCTGGGTGGTGGCCGTCGACGAGTCGTCCGCCGTGCCGTCCGATCGGGGGTCGGAGCCCTGCGCGTCGCCCATGGAAGGACCGGCGTCGTTGTCTTCTGGCACGCAGGCGAATGTACGCGACCCGGCCCTGCAGCTCGCTGGGGCTCCGCGACACGGGCCGTGTCAGGGGGTTACGTTCGGTGCATGCAGTCCTACTCCCGGGGTGAGACCGACCAACCGCTGCTCGTCGAGACGATCGGGGCGAACTTCTCGCGCACGGTCGCCGCGCACCCGGACCGTGAGGCGCTGGTCGAGGTCGCGAGCGGGCGCCGGTGGACCTGGGCCGAGCTCGAGCGCGACGTCGACGCCGTCGCCCGCGGACTCGTCGCCGGCGGCCTCGCCGTGGGAGACCGGGTCGGCATGTGGGCGCCCAACTGCGCGGAGTGGACGATCGTCCAGCTCGCCACGGCCAAGGCCGGGATCGTGCTGGTCAACGTCAACCCCGCCTACCGCACCCACGAGCTCGCCTACGCGGTCAACCAGAGCGGACTGCGCGTGCTGCTCGCGACGAGCAGCTTCAAGACCAGCGACTACCGGGCGATGATCACCGAGGTGCGCGCCGACTGCCCCGACCTCGAGCGCGCGGTGTACGTCGACACCGGCGACTGGGCGGCCCTGCTCGACGCAGGGGCCGGCGTCGACCCGGCCGTGCTGGCCGAGCGCGGAGCCGCGCTCACGCCGTACGACCCGATCAACATCCAGTACACCTCGGGCACGACGGGCTACCCCAAGGGCGCGACCCTGAGCCACGTCAACATCCTCAACAACGGCTACTTCACGACCGAGACGATCGAGCTCACCGCCGACGACCGGATGTGCATCCCGGTGCCGTTCTACCACTGCTTCGGGATGGTGATGGGCAACCTCGGGTGCACCACCCACGGGGCCACGATGGTGATCCCCGCGCCCGGGTTCGACCCGGCCGTGACCCTGCAGACCATCCAGGACGAGCGCTGCACGGTCGTCTACGGCGTCCCGACGATGTTCATCGCGATGCAGAGCGCGCCCGGGTTCGCCGACTACGACCTGACCAGCCTGCGCAGCGGCATCATGGCCGGCTCGATCTGTCCGGTCGAGGTGATGCGGCGGTGCGTCGACGACATGCACATGGCCGGCGCCTCGATCGCCTACGGCATGACCGAGACCTCACCGGTCTCCTGCCAGACGCGCGCCGACGACGACCTCGAACGACGTACGGCGACCATCGGTCGCGTCCACCCGCACGTGGAGATCAAGGTCGTCGACCCGGTCAGCGGGGAGACCGTCGAGCGAGGCGAGACCGGTGAGTTCTGCACGCGCGGCTACTCGGTGATGCTCGGCTACTGGCGCGACGGGGAGAAGACCACCGAGGCGATCGACGCCGAGGGCTGGATGCACACCGGCGACCTCGCGGTGATGCGCGAGGACGGCTACTGCGTGATCGTCGGGCGGATCAAGGACATGGTCATCCGTGGCGGCGAGAACGTCTACCCGCGCGAGATCGAGGAGTTCCTCTACACCCACCCCGACGTCGAGGACGTCCAGGTGGTCGGCGTCCCGGACCAGAAGTACGGCGAGGAGCTGTGCGCGTGGATCAAGGTGCGGACCGGCAGCAACCCGCTCGATGCCGACGCCGTGCGCGCCTTCGCCACCGGCAAGCTCGCCCACAGATC
>NZ_JAXMNS010000501.1:0-2363 GCF_034670285.1 Nocardioides sp.
GTCGAAGGACTCCCGCACCTGGAGGCGGTAGGTGTTGCGTGGTGCGGTGGAGGGGGTCGTTGTGCGTTGGGTCACTGCTGCACCGTACGGGTCTGCGCAGCGACGGACGCGGCGACCGACGAGTCGGGCTCCGGCTCCGGCTCGTGTCCTTCGCGGAGCACCAGCACGGTGCTCGCCGGGAGGGCGAACGTCGAACCGGCCGGGCGGGCCACGTCGGGGCCGCTGGCGCCGCCGGTGTTGATGACGACGTCCCACGCCTCGGCGTACTCGGTCGGCGGCAGCGTCACCTCGGTCGGACCGTCGGCGTTGAAGTAGAGCAGGAAGTGGTCGTCGGTGATGGCCTCGCCGCGCGGGCCCTTGCCCGCGATGCCCTGGCCGTTGAGGAACATGCCGATCGCCTGCCCGGCGTGGTCGGAGTGCTCGGGATCGCTCGAGGCATGCCAGTCGGACTCCTCCATCGGCTCGCCGTCGAGGCGCAGCCAGACGATGTCGTTGAGCCGGTCGCCCTCGCCGCCGGCGACGGGCGTGCGCACGGTGTTGCCGGTGAAGAAGCGCTGACGGTGGAACGTCGGGTGGTCGCGACGCAGGCGGATCAGCTCGGAGGTGAACTCCAGCAGCGGCAGGTCGGCGCGGTCCCAGTGGACCCACGACAGCTCGGAGTCCTGGGCGTAGGTGTTGTTGTTGCCCTCCTGGGTGCGGCCCATCTCGTCGCCGTGCAGGATCATCGGCACGCCCTGGCTGAGGAGCAGGGTGGCGAGGAAGTTGCGCTGCGCGCGGGCGCGTGCGGCCAGCACCTGCGGGTCGTCGGTCTCGCCCTCGACGCCGTGGTTGGACGAGCGGTTGTGGCTCTCGCCGTCGCGGCTGTCCTCGCCGTTGGCCTCGTTGTGCTTCTCGTTGTAGGAGACGAGGTCGCGCAGGGTGAAGCCGTCGTGAGCGGTGATGAAGTTGATCGAGGCGAACGGACGGCGTCCGGAGTGCTCGTAGAGGTCGGAGGAGCCGGCGACCCGCGAGGCGAACTCACCCAGCGACGGCTCGCCGCGCCAGAAGTCGCGGGTGGTGTCGCGGTAGGCGCCGTTCCACTCGGTCCACTGGGGCGGGAAGCCACCGACCTGGTAGCCACCCGGGCCGACGTCCCAGGGCTCGGCGATGAGCTTGACCTGGCTGACGACCGGGTCCTGCTGGACGAGCTCGAAGAACGTCGCGAGCCGGTCGACGTCGTAGAACTCGCGCGCCAGCGCGGAGGCGAGGTCGAAGCGGAAGCCGTCGACGTGCATCTCGGTGACCCAGTAGCGCAGCGAGTCCATGATCAGCTGGAGCGAGTGCGGGTGGCGGACGTTGAGGGAGTTCCCGGTGCCGGTGTAGTCCATGTAGAACTTCTCGTCGTCCTCGACGAGGCGGTAGTAGGCGGGGTTGTCGATGCCTCGGAAGCTCAGCGTCGGGCCCATGTGGTTGCCCTCGGCGGTGTGGTTGTAGACCACGTCGAGGATGACCTCGATGCCGGCGAGGTGCATCGCCTTGACCATCGCCTTGAACTCCTGGACCTGCTGGCCCAGCGCCTGCTCCTGCTCGGAGTGCGCGGCGGCGGAGTAGTCGGAGTGCGGCGCGAGGAAGGCCAGGGTGTTGTAGCCCCAGTAGTTGCGCAGGCCCTGGTCGAGCAGGGTGGAGTCCTGGATGAACTGGTGCACCGGCATCAGCTCGATCGCGGTCACGCCCAGCTTGGTGAGGTGGTCGGTGACCGCGGGATGCGCGAGGCCGGCGTAGGTGCCGCGCAGCTCCTCGGGCACGTCGGGGTGCAGCATCGTGAGGCCCTTGACGTGGGCCTCGTAGATGACGCTCTCGTTGTAGGGGATCGCCGGCCGGCGGTCGCCCTCCCAGTCGAAGAAGGGGTTGATGACGACCCCGAACGTCATGTGCGGGGCGGAGTCCTCGTCGTTGCGGGAGTCCTCGTCGCCGAAGTTGTAGCCGAACAGGCTCTGGTGCCAGTCGATCTCGCGCGTGGTCGCCTTGGCGTAGGGGTCGAGCAGCAGCTTGTTGGGGTTGCACCGCAGGCCGCGCTCGGGGTCCCAGGGGCCGTGCACGCGGTAGCCGTAGCGCTGGCCGGGCTGCACCGACGGCAGGTAGGCGTGCCAGACGTGGGCGTCGACCTCGGTGAGCTCGACCTTGGTCTCGGCACCCCCCTGGGACTCGGCGTCGAAGAGGCACAGCTCGACCCGGTCGGCGACCTCGCTGAACAGGGCGAAGTTGGTGCCGGTGCCGTCGTAGGTCGCCCCCAGCGGGTAGGCGTGCCCCGGCCAGACGGCCGCAGCCGCCTCGGATCCGGACGGGTTGTTGCTCTGGGTGCTGCTCATCGGTGCCTCCTGTTG
>NZ_JAXMNS010000502.1:0-2341 GCF_034670285.1 Nocardioides sp.
ACCTCGCGCGGCCAGCTCGAGGCTGATCGCACCACCGAGGGAGTTGCCGACCACGTGCGGCCGCTCGACGCCCCAGTCCTCGAAGTTGCCCGCGAGGTCACGGCACGCGTTGTCCATCGTGTAGCGCTCGCCGCGCGGGTACGGCGAGGACTCACCGAAGCCGGAGAGGTCGATGGCGATGACCTCGTGGCCCTCGCTCAACCTCTCGAAGACAGGCCGCCAGGCCTGACGCCGGTGTCCGATCCCATGGATGAGCACGACCGGCTCGCCGGAACCGGCGCGGTCGTGGACGAGCTGTGAGAACGGCATGCGAGCAGACCTCCGTGAACCCCATGAATAGGTGCGACACGGAGTCTCGCATACCACCGGTACCCCGGCTAGGGGTCAGCCGTAAACGGTTTCGCTGCCGTCGGTGTCCTTGCCGACCTTGCGCGCGAGGTAGAGCCCCTCCAGCGCCAGCTCGATCGCCCCGGCACGCTGGCCGTCGTTGGTGGCGCCCAGCCGCTCACACACGTCGTCGTACAGCTCCGACTCCCCCAGCACCGGCAGCCCGGAGAGGAAGTCGCGCGCGGTGACCTGCTCACCGGTCGTGACCATCGCGCCGGCCTCGATCGCGTCGACGAGGACGGCGAAGTCCAGGCCTCGCAGGTGCGAGCGCACCGTCTCGGCCGTGGCCGTGCGCAACAGGTGCGTGAGGATCTCCTCCTCGCGACCCTCCTCCCCCGACTCGAACTCGATCTTGCCGCCGAGCACGTCGACGGCCGTCTCGAGGTCGACGACACGTGCGACGGCGCGGTCCTCGCCCTTGACGGTCGCGCGGTGGATCGCGGCCGCGGCGATCGTCTCGGCGCCGGCGATCGCGAAGCGCGCCGAGACGCCCGAGCGCTGGTCGACCGAGGAAGACTCACGCAGCTGGCGGGTGAAGCGGGCGAGGATCTCGACGAGGAAGTCGGGCACCTCGACCAGGTCAGCTGGGATCTCGGCCTCCTGCCGGATCACCGCGACCTCGGCCTCGAGCTCGGTCGGGTAGTGGGTGCGGATCTCGGCACCGAAGCGGTCCTTGAGCGGGGTGATGATGCGCCCGCGGTTGGTGTAGTCCTCCGGGTTGGCGCTGGCCACGACGAGGACGTCGAGCGGCAGCCGCAGCACGTAGCCGCGGATCTGGATGTCGCGCTCCTCCATCACGTTGAGCATCGCGACCTGGATGCGCTCGGCGAGGTCGGGCAGCTCGTTGATCGCCACGATGCCGCGGTGGCTGCGCGGGATCAGGCCGAAGTGGATCGTCTCCGGGTCACCCAGCGACCGCCCCTCGGCCACCTTCATCGGGTCGACGTCTCCGATGAGGTCGGCGACGCTGGTGTCGGGCGTGGCGAGCTTCTCGGCGTAGCGGTCGGAGCGGTGACGCCACTCGACGGCGAGGTCGTCGCCCTCGGCGGCCGCACGCCGCCTCGACTCCACGGTGATCGGGTCGAAGGGGTGCTCACCGAGGTCGGAGCCGGCGATGACCGGCGTCCACTCGTCGAGCAGGCCGACCATGGTGCGTAGCAGCCGGGTCTTGCCCTGGCCGCGCTCCCCCAGCAGGACGACGTCGTGGCCGGCGATCAGCGCCCGCTCGAGCTGCGGGATGACGGTCGTCTCGAAGCCGTGCAGGCCCGGCCACGGGTCTCGGCCCTCGGCCAGCGCAGCCAGCAGGTTGTCGCGCAGCTCGGTGCGCAGCGGCTTGTGGACGTGGCCGGACGCGCGGAGCTCGCCGAGGGTGGCGAGGCTCGGAGCGGGGGCCGGCGCGGGGGTCGAGGCAGAGGTCACGTCTTCAAACTACCCACGCCGACAACACCCCCTCGGACGCGTCTCACCCGCACAGGTGACCACCCGTCCTAGGGGGTGACGGCGGCCACTAAGGTCGTCCCTACCCCTGCTCCGGGGTGCTTCGACGCAAGGGGTAAGAAGCATGGCTCGCAAGCTGCTCAAGATCAACGACTCGTCCTGGCTGTTCGCCGAGACCTACCGCACGCCGATGCAGGTCGGCATGCTCGCGACGTTCGCGGTGCCCGAGGACCGGCCGACGTTCGTGGCCGACCTGGTCGAGCGGTGGCGCGAGGTGCGTCAGTTCGCGGCGCCGTACAACTACCTCTTCAAGAAGGCGCCTGTTCCGTGCTGGCAGGAGTGCGCCGACGACGAGATCGACCTCGACTACCACCTCCGCCACTCAGCGCTCCCCGCCCCCGGTTCGCAGCGCGAGCTCGGCGTGCTCATCTCGCGCCTGCACTCCGCGAAGATGGACCGGCGCTACCCGCTGTGGGAGTGCCACGTCATCGAGGGCCTCGAGCACGGCAAGTGGGCG
>NZ_JAXMNS010000503.1:0-2337 GCF_034670285.1 Nocardioides sp.
GACGGCGCAGCCCCGTCACCTGTCGGAGGCGAGCAGCCTGGTCGCGGCGTTCCTCACCTGGCACCTCGAGCGTTCCCTGCGCTCGCTCGAGCACGTGGAGCGGTAGCGTCCGGGGCGTGAAGCGCGCCCCTCGTCAGCCCCATCAGCACCGCTCGCCCACCCCGCACCCTTCGGGGGCGCGGCCGCCGCAGCTGCCGCCCGAGCTCGTGCCCGGCCACGTCGCGATCGTGATGGACGGCAACGGCCGGTGGGCCAAGCAGCGTGGGCTGCCCCGCACTCAGGGCCACGAGATGGGCGAGGCCTCGCTCTTCGACGTCGTCGAGGGAGCCATCGAGATCGGCGTCAAGGCCGTCTCGGCCTACGCCTTCTCGACCGAGAACTGGACGCGCTCACCCGACGAGGTCAAGTTCCTCATGGGCTTCAACCGCGACGTCATCCGGCGACGCCGCGACGAGATGCACGAGCTCGGGGTCCGGGTCCGCTGGGCGGGCCGGGCTCCCCGCCTCTGGAAGTCGGTGATCCGCGAGCTCCAGGTCGCCGAGGAGCTCACTCGCGACAACGACGTCCTGACCCTCACGATGTGCGTCAACTACGGCGGACGAGCCGAGCTGGCCGATGCCGCCCGATCGATCGCCCGCGAGGTCGCCGCCGGTCGGCTCAACCCGGAGAAGGTCAGCGAGAAGACCCTGGCCCAGCACCTCTACCTGCCCGACCTGGGCGACGCCGACCTGGTCTGGCGCACGTCGGGGGAGCAGCGGCTCTCGAACTTCATGCTGTGGCAGGCCGCTTACTCGGAGATGGTGTTCACCGACATCCTCTGGCCCGACGTCGACAGGCTCGCGCTGTGGCGAGCGATCGAGATCTACGCCGAGCGCGACCGGCGCTACGGGAAGGCCTAGCTGCCCGCCGCGGTCGTGGCGCAGGCCGTGCAGGTGCCGAAGATCTCGAGCGTGTGGCTGACGTCGACGAACCCGTGGTCCTCGGCGATGGCGTCGGCCCACCGCTCCACGGCCGGACCCTCGACCTCCACCGCGGCGCCGCAGCCGCGACACACCAGGTGATGGTGGTGGTGGCTCGAGCACCGACGGTAGGTGAGCTCGCCGTCCTCGGCCCGCAGGGAGTCGACCAGGCCGGCGTCGGAGAGCAGCTGGAGGGTGCGGTAGACCGTGGCGAGCCCGACGTGGGCCTCGCGGGTCTCGAGCAGTGCGTGGATCTCCTGGGCTGAGCGGAAGTCGACGATCGAGGCCAACGCGTCGATCACCGCTGTGCGCTGGCGGGTCGGCCGCAGCGACCCGATGGCGCTCTCAGTGCTCGTCATAGTGGCCACCGTGCGGCGCGTGGCGGTGTCCGTTGTGCACGTAGTCGACGTGGTCGTCGTGCGGCACGGCGACGTGACCGCAGCCGGGGCCGTGGTCGTGGTCGTGCTCACTGACGGTGTGCTCGTCCGGCAAGTCGTCGGCGAAGGGAGCCTGAAGTCGCGTGCGTCGGCGCAGCCAGACGCCGACCGGCCAGGTGATGACGAACCCGCCGAGCGCCAGCAGCACGATCATTGGGCCGGGCGCGACGTTGACGCCACTGGGCGCGAGCGCGGCGAGCACCAGACCTCCGACGGAGGCGACCGTTCCGAGGGCCATGGCGGCCAGCAGGGTCGTGCGGAACGAGCGGGTGAGCTGCTGGGAGGTCGCGACCGGCACCACCATGATCGCCGAGACCAGCAGCAGGCCGACGGTGCGCATCGCGACGGTGACCGTGACGGCTGCGAGGACGGCGACGACGACGTTGTAGTAGAGCACCCGGAGGCCGGCGACGCGGGCGAACTCCGGGTCGTGGGCGACGGCGAACAGCTGGGGAGCCAGACCGACCCCGACGAGCACGATCAGGGCCGCCAGCACCATGGTGACGACGACGTCGCCGTCCGAGATGGTGAGGATCGAGCCGAAGAGGTACTGGTTGAGGGTCGCCGCGCTCTGCCCGCCGATGCCGGTGAGCAGCACGCCGCCGGCGAGGCCGCCGTAGAAGAGCAGCGCGAGGGCGACGTCGCCGTTGGTGTGGCCGCGCTCGCGCACGATGTCGATCGCGACGGCGCCGATGATCGCGACCACCACCGCGGTCCAGGTCGGCGCCAGGCCGGTGAGCAGTCCGATCGCCACACCGGTGACGGCGACGTGGCCGATGCCGTCGCCCATGAGGGCCAGGCGCCGCTGCACGAGGTAGGTGCCGAGCGCCGGCGCGGCCAGGCCGGTGAACAGGGCGGCCAGCAGGGCCCGCTGCATGAACTCGGTGTTGAGCAGCTCGACGACGCTCATGGAAGCTCCAGGGGGGACTGCACGTGAGGCA
>NZ_JAXMNS010000504.1:0-2304 GCF_034670285.1 Nocardioides sp.
GATGCGCAGCTTGGCGAGCGCGCGGCTGCACTGGCTCTTGACGGTGCCGACCGTGCAGCCGAGCACCTCGGCCGTCTGGGCCTCCGTGAGGTCCTCGAAGTAGCGCAGCACCACGACCGCCCGCTGCCGCCGCGGCAGCCGCTCCATGGCCGTCCAGAGGTCCAGGCCCGCACCGGTGGCGTGGGCCTGGTCGCGGCCGCTGCCGCCGTCCCGACGCGAGGGCTCGGGAAGGTCCTCGGTGGCCTGCTCGCCGTTCCACTTGCGGCGCCACCAGGTGGCGTAGGTGTGGAAGAGCACCTTGCGCACGTAGGCCTCCGGGGAGTCGCTGATGCGACTCCAGGCGAACCACGCCTTGGTGAGGCTGGTCTGGAGGAGGTCCTCCGCCAGGGCGTGGTCGTGGGTGAGGAGATAGGCGGTGCGGAGCAGGGTCGTCGAGCGCGCCGCGACGAACTCGTCGAAGTCAGGAAGTGCTGACGGGCCCACGCGCTGCTCCGTCCTCGCTCCGGGCCGCGCCGAGTCGCGTGCCGTGGTGTCGATCATGTACTCCTGGACCACTCGGGCCCGGCAGATGGTTGCACGCACAGGAGGAACTCCATGAAGTACGTCGTCTACGGCTCCGGAGCGGTCGGCGGGGTCATCGGCGCCCGCCTGCACCTCGCCGGTCTCGACACCACGCTCATCGCCCGCGGAGCCCACCTGGAGCAGATCCGCACGAGCGGCCTCGTGCTCGACCGGGCCGGCGGCCCCGAGGTCGTGCACCCCGCAGCGAGCGACACCGTCGCCGACGTCGACTGGAGCGACGAGACCGTCGTCCTGCTGTGCGTGAAGGGCCACCAGACCCCGGCGGCGCTGGCCGACCTCGTCGCGCACGCCCCGGTCGGCACGCCGATCGTCTGCGCCCAGAACGGCGTCGCCAACGAGCCCGAGGTGCTGCGCCGCTTCCCGCGCACCTACGGCCTCACCGTCATGCTTCCCTCGCTCCACCTCGAGCCCGGCACCGTTGCGGAGAAGTGCACGCCCGTGCCCGGCCTCCTCGACCTCGGCTGCTTCCCGAGCCGCGTGGACGACGTCGCGGAGCGCGTCGCCGCCGACCTGCGCGCGGCCGGCTTCGAGTCGGTGCCGCGGGCCGACATCATGGCCTGGAAGTACCGCAAGCTGCTCGTCAACGCCGTGGGTGACGCCGGTGGTCTCGCCGAGGAGGGCGAGGACGTCGCAGCGCTGCGCGCAGCCGTGCTGGCCGAGGGCGAGGCCGTGCTCGCCGCCGCTGGCATCAGCGCCGTCACGGCCGAGCAGGACGACGTACGACGAGGAGACCTGCTGCGGCCTCGCGACGACATCGCCGACTACCAGGGCAACTCGCTGAGGCAGAGCCTCGCCCGGGGCCTGGCCTCGGAGATCGACTACCGCGCCGGCGAGATCGTCCTGCTCGGTCGGCTGCACGGCGTCCCCACGCCCGTCAACGAGCGCCTGCGCGCCCGCGTCGTCGAGCAGGAAAAAGCACAGCGACCCGCCGGCCCCGGGTAGGGGCGGCGGGCCGCTGCAGCGTGATCGGCTGGTGAGCCGGATCAGGCCTTGGACTCGTCCTCGGTGGCCTCGTCGGCCTCGGCCTGCGGGGCCTCGGACTCGAGCTTCGCCTCGGGGTCACCCTCGGTCTCGACGTCCGACTCGACCTCGGGCGCCTCAGCGGCGTCCTCGGCAGACTCGGTCTCGACGACCTCCTCGGCCGGGGCCTCGGTGTCGTCGGCTGCAGGGGTCTCGGCAGCGGCCGGAGCAGCCTTCGCGTTCGAGGCCTTCGGCGCGTACGCCTCGGTCACGAGCTCGATGACGGCCATGGGCGCGTTGTCGCCCTTGCGGGGGTTGATCTTGGTGATGCGGGTGTAGCCACCGGGACGCTCGGCGAACGTCGGCGCGATCTCGGTGAAGAGAATGTGCACGACACCCTTGTCGCGGATGGTCTTGAGGACCTCGCGACGCTGGTGCAGCGGGTTCTCGCCGTTGTGGGCCTTGACCGCCTTGGTGATGAGCTTCTCGGCGTGGGGACGCAGCGTGCGCGCCTTGGCCTCGGTGGTCGTGATCCGGCCGTGCTCGAACAGCTGCGTCGAGAGGTTGGCCAGGATCAGGCGCTGGTGGGCCGGGCTTCCGCCGAGGCGGGCGCCCTTCTTCGGTGCGGGCATGAGGCTTCTCGATCCTCCCGAGCCGTGTCAGGTACTCGGGTTAGAGGTGATGGGTGCTGCGGGTGGTGCTGAGGCGCCGACCCGTCAGACGTGCTGACGGGTCGGCGTGCAGATCAGTACTGCTCGTCCT
>NZ_JAXMNS010000505.1:0-2301 GCF_034670285.1 Nocardioides sp.
TTCGGCGTGGAACGTGCCCGGGCCCCGGTGGTAGCCCTCGGCGAGCGTGCGGCCGTCGGGTGCGAGCAGCACGCAGCCCACCCGTCGGGTGTCGGCCTCCATCGGCACCCCCGGCGTCGCGGCAAGCGTCAGGGCGCGACGCATCGCGTCCTGCTCTGCGGCTGCGTGGGTCATGGTGCGCGTGGTCTCCGGTCCGGTGCGCTCACGGACTCTGGGGACGACGGCCATCGGCGGACCTCTCGGGCGCGACCTCAGGACGCGGCGGGGGTACGTCGACGAACCACCTGCGTGCACTTCCCATCCGGACTTTAACCGTCGGTCCAGGAATCTCACCTGGTCAACCGATCGCTGGCTGCGACCGGGTCGCGGACTTTCACCGCCGGCTCGGAATTGCACCGACCCCAGAGCACGCGAGCTTGATTGCTCGTCGGGACAACCTTCCCACACACGGCCGCCCCCGAGGGTGTGGGGCGCGTCACGTGGACGCGCTCAGTCCCACCCCAGGCGGAGCACGGCCTTCGGGTCGAGCGGAGTGATCCCCCGCGCTGCCGCCAGCAGCCCTGTGCCGGCCGGGTTGCCGGTGTAGACGGCGGGCCCTCCACCGAGCCGAGCGGCCCAGGCCGCGGAGAACGCCTGGGCTGTCTCGGCGCGCACCCCGGCGACGGTCGGTACGGCGTGCCAGACGGCGCCGGTGGGGCGCACGGTCGAGAGCGGCAGCCAGGGCCGAGTCGACGTGCCGATCACGGGCCGGGGCACGAGGTAGCGAGGAGTGCCGACCGGCCCCAGAACCTCGACAAGCGCTGCTGCGAACAGCTCGCTCTCCTGCTCCGCGCGAGCACCTGCGACGTCCAGGAGCACGCGCACGCGACCGTCGGAGGACGGATGCCAACGCACGTGCTCCGCCCCGGCGGACACCAGCCCGGCAGCGTGCAGCCCGTCGGCCAACGCCCACGCGTGCTGGACCAGGTCGGGCGGTCGTCGTACGTCGGTCAGCAGGTCTGCGCGCCGGCGCACTGCCAGAGCCATGGCAGCGGCCACGAGCACCAGGCCGAGCGCGCCGAGCGCGGCCTGGTTGCTGGCCAGCGCAGCCACCAGTGCAGCCAGCCCTCCGACCAACGACAGCTTCGCGCTACCGTGCCAGACGCGGGTGTCGCCGACCAGCCCCTGCTCCTGCAGCAACAGCGGCGGCGGCGGCGGCGGCGCGACGGTGGAGTCGTCCGTCGGACGGTGCGAGAGAGCAGCGGGCACCCGCGGGGGGTGCACCCAGACGACGTGCCGCACTCGGTCGACGTACGGCTCCCCCACCGCCCAGGCCTCGCGGACGAGGTCGCGCTGCTCGGAGCGGATGATCATCGCGGCGTTGAGCGTGCCGAACGCGTCGGGCGGTGGCGGACGGAACGGCGACAGGTCGGGGTGCACGTGCGCGACCCCGTCGACGACCTCCCCGTCGGTGTCGACGCCGAAGTAGCCCTGGTGCTTGCGCACGGTGCGCCGCCAGTCGTTGTCGCCGCGTGGGTGGGCATCGCTCACCGCGCACACGGTCCAGTTGACCGCGACCTTGTCGGGATCCCCAGGATCGAGGCGCAGGGTGCGGCCGCGGGTCTGCACGATGCTGCCCGGCGTGGTCGTGGTGCTGAGGTCGACCAGGCCGGTGCAGGTCGGGGCGTCCCAGCCCTCGCCCAGGAGCGCCCGGGTGCCGACCAGCACCTGACAACGTCGTTCGGTGAAGTGCTCGGTCACGACCCGCACCCACGTGCGACTCGTCCACGCTCCGCTGAGCTCGGAGATCCCCTCGTCGTCCGGCTCGCTGATGACGAGGTCCAGCTCGGGCACTCGGGCGCGCAGCCGGCGCAGGGTCTCCGGGGCGCCCGCGACCGTGCGTCCGGTGACCATCAGCGGGGAGAGGCACGCGGTCTCCGGCGCGGCCAGCAGGTGGGCCAGCGCAGCGCGCGCCGAACCGGCCCGCCGGGCGACGACGCCGGTGAGGTCTGCGGGCAGCGTGGCCGAGGCTGCCTCGTGGTCGCAGACGACGAGCATCGCCATCCGGTCTCCGAGGGCGCGGTGCTCGGCCCCCACGATCTCGACGAGCGCGCGTGCCTTTGCTGCGCTGCGCGCCAGGACGCGGTCGACCGGGCTGCGTCCGCGACGCACCCCGGCGCGGGTCAGCTGCCAGCCCACCGACGGGAGCGCGGCTCGGAGCCCCTCGACCACCGCGGCGTCGCGCGGGTCGTCGCTGTGGCGCAGGCAGGCGTCGTACCAGTCGTCGACCAGCAGCGCCCAGTCCTCGGCAATTTTACAGAT
>NZ_JAXMNS010000506.1:0-2296 GCF_034670285.1 Nocardioides sp.
TGGGCAAGTCACTGGGCAAGTTCGCCGACTGGGCGAGCACCAGGTGACTCCCGCCCGGGCGGTCGCTCGGCACGAACTCGGCCACGACGCGGTAGTCACCGGAGTCAGCCAGGTCGACGTACGCCGTCCAGGTGCCGTCGGCGCCGAGGTCCGGGTGGAGGTGGCGGAAGACCGTGAGGTCGTCGTCGACGACGTAGAGGTGGAGCAGCTTGGTCTGCTCCTCGGTGAAGTCGCGCACCGGGTCGCCGTCCGGTCCGATGATCCGGAACGCGAGCCGACCCGGCTGCCCGGTCGTGTCCGGGAACTCCAGGTCGGTCATCCGGTAGCCGCCCGCCTCGGGGCTGGTGCCGTCGCCGATCACGGTCTCGTGGGTGTGGCGCGGGGCGTCGGGGTCGGGTGGGGAGACCACCAGGACGGTGCGCTCCCCCGCCTCCTGCTCGTCGGTGCTCGGCCCGGTGCTGCACCCGGCGAGAAGCAGGACACACGCCGGTACGGCGATCCGCAGCACGCGATTCATCGCTCCACCTCGAAGTCGATCGTGGTCACCGGGTTGTCGAACTCGCTGGCCCGCAGGCTCACCTGCACCGCCCAGGTCCCGGGCGCCGGGAGGACGACGTCGACCGTGTAGGTGCCCACGGCCGTGGGCGTGACGGGCTGGACGCCGAGGTCGATGGCCGCACCGTCGGTGCGGACCGCGACCACGGGGGCCGAGAACCCGTCGATCGGTTCGCCGTCGGCGGCCTGCACCTGGAGCGTGAGGGTGTTGGGGCCCTGGCGTCCCGGCACGAGCGTGGCGAGCACCCGGCTCTCATCGAGCGGGCCGGCCTCCACGCGGGACCCCACGGCGGCGCGGTTCTCGGTCTCCTCGCTGGGAGAAAGGTTCACGAGGAAGCCGGTGACACCCAGCAGGACCACCAGCAAGGCGGCCTCGGCCCGGACCACGCGGGCGACCCGGACGACGGCGGAGCGCTGGGCCGCGTGACCGACTCCCAAGTGGACGGCGGGCAGCAGGCGCCAGCGGTTCCACCCGGCGATGGCGGCCACCAGCAGGGCGATCACGACCTTGACGAGCAGCAGTCGACCGTAGTCGGTCTCGACGAGGGGGCCCCAGCCACCGAGGATCCGCCACCCCATCAAGGTCCCGGTGATCGCCAGGACCACGAGGAGGCCGGCGGCCACCTCGGAGAAGCGGGTGAGGGCTGCTGCGCCGTCGCGCGCCCGACCGCTGAGCGACGGCAGGGTCGCGGCCAGGCCGACCAGCCCTCCTAGCCAGGCGGCACCGACGACCAGGTGGAGGGCGTCGGTGAGCGTGAGCAACCAGACCGGGTCGACGGCGCGCGAGTGTCCGACCAGGGCGGGAGCCAGCACCGCTGCTGCGGCGGCGACGACGGCGACGCGTGGTCGCGAGAGCAGTCGCAACGCGGCGAGCAGTCCCACGGCCTGGAGCCCGAGCACGAGCAGGTCGTCGTCGACCAGGGAGAGCTCCGGGCTCGGTGAGATGCCGGACCAGTCGGCGCCCTGCTGGTAGGCCGCGATCAGCGGCAGCGCCAGCAGACCGGAGCCCAGGGCGAGGCCGGTGGAGCCCACGAGGAGTCGCTGCAGGCGCCGCCGCACCCGTGGCTCCAGCCGCACGCCGGCCGTCGTCCAGCCCAGGAAGAGGACGAGTCCCCCGGCCGTGAGGAGACCGACGTACCCGACGGCCTGGACGGCGCTCAACGCCCAGCGCACCGACCCACCCGCGGCGTCCGGCACGACCGGGGCGACGACCCGCAGGCTCGCCTCTCCCACCGAGAAGGTGAGGGACCCTGCGATCGGGTGACCATCGGCCGAGACCGCTCGCCACACCAGCACGTAGGTGCCGTCGTCCAGGTCGTCGGGCAGGTCGGTCGTGATGACGGCGTCGCGACCGGCCGACTCCGCCGGGAGCGGGGCTCCGGTCGCGTCGAAGACCTGCACGCCGTCGGCGGCCAGGGTGACCGGCTCGTCGAAGGTGAAGGTGACCTCGTCAGGAGCGGTCGCGAGGACCTCGCCCTCGTTGGGGTCGGTCGCGATCAGGGTGGCGTGAGCGGAGGCCGGAGCCGCACCGGCCAGCACCGCGAGCAGCACCAGGCACGCCACGACCCCCGCACGCCAGACCCGCGCGGGGCGGGCCTGTCGTGGGGTCCGCCGCGCGCCTGGCGCCGAGATCACGCCTTGCGACCGCTGCGCGCGAGCGCGGCACCGCCGGCGAGCAGACCGAGCAGCCCGGCCACCAGGCCGGCCACGGCGAGACCGTTGCCGTCGGAGTCGGGGGGCG
>NZ_JAXMNS010000507.1:0-2279 GCF_034670285.1 Nocardioides sp.
GCGTCGCGCGCTACGTCGTACGACGCCTCAGCTGAGGTGCACGCCGATCTCGGCGGCAGCCACGGCCCCGTAGGACTCCTCGACCCGCGCGAGGAACTCCGCGTGGGTGAAGGAGTACTCCTGGGTGCCGACCGTCTCGACCACGTAGGCGGCCAGGACGCAGCCGACCTGGCAGGCACGCTCGTGGCCCAGGCCCCAGGTCAGCGCGCCGAGGAACCCGGCACGGAACGCGTCGCCGACTCCGGTGGGCTCGATCGCGGTGACCCCGGACGCAGCCTGGACGACGAGGGTCTCCAGGCCCTTGCCCGTGACACGCACGCCGTCCTTGCCGAGCGTGGTGACCTGGACGCCGACGCGGTCGAGGACGTCGTCGGAGGACCACCCGGTCTTCTGCTCGATCATGTGCGACTCGTACTCGTTGGAGAACAAGTAGGCCGCGCCCTCGATGAGGTCGCGGATCAGCTCGCCGCCGCTGAAGGCCAGCTGCTGGCTCGGGTCGGCGATGAACGGGTAGCCGCGCTGACGGCACTCCTGGGTGTGACGGAGCATCCCGTCGGGGTCGTCGGCGCCGATGAGCACGAAGTCGGGCTCACCCACGCGGGCCACGATGGGGGCCAGCTCGATCTGGCGGGCCTCGCTCATCGCCCCGGGGTAGAACGACGCGATCTGCGCGCCGGTCGGGTCGGTGGTGCAGACGAAGCGCGCCGTGTGGCGGGTCTCGGAGATGTGGACGGCGCTGCAGTCGACGCCGTGGCGCTCCAGCCAGGAGCGGTAGTCGGCGAAGTCCTCGCCGGCGGCGCCCACCAGGACCGAGGTGAGCCCCAGGCAGCCGAGGCCGAAGGTCATGTTGGGTGCGACGCCTCCGCGTCGGATCTCGAGGTCGTCGACGAGGAATGACAAGGACAGCTTGTCCAGCTGCTCCACGACGAGGGAGTCGGCGAACTTGCCGCCGAAGGACATCAGGTGGTCGGTGGCGATCGATCCGGCGATCAGAAGAGACATGGCGCCGAGACTACCGAGCGGTAGCGCTGGGTGTACCCATCGGTAGCCCCTAGCGTCGGAGCATGACCTCCTCCTACGACGACCTCTCGTCCCCTGCCGAGATGCTTGCCGACGGTCGCGCGACCAGCAGCCACCTGCGCCTCGAGCAGGCTGCGCGACGTGCCACCCGCCCCGCCCCCAGCCTGTACTTCGACGAGCAGCCGGCCGAGCAGGGCAAGCGTCAGATCCAGATCGACGAGGCCGCGGCGCGCCTGGCTGCCGCCGTCCACTTCCACCTGGACTGAGGCTGGACTGACGCTGGCCTGAGGCTGGCTGACACCGGACTGAGGTACGGGACTTTCCCGGGCCCTCCCGAGACCTCCTGAAAACGCGAGAACCCCCGCCGTCCTCGGCGGGGGTTCTCGTGTGTCTGAGCTCAGTTGAACGAGTCTCCACAGGCGCACGAGCCGGTGGCGTTGGGGTTGTCGATCGTGAACCCCTGCTTCTCGATGCTGTCGACGAAGTCGATCTCGGCACCGTTGAGGTAGGGGACGCTCATCCGGTCGACGACGACGGACACGCCGTCGAAGTCGGTGACGACGTCGCCGTCGAGGGTGCGCTCGTCGAAGAACAGCTGGTAGCGAAGCCCGCTGCAGCCGCCCGGCTGGACGGAGATGCGCAGCTGAAGGTCGTCGCGACCCTCCTGCTCGAGGAGGCTCTGCACCTTGGCTGCCGCCACCGCACTCAGGTTGATCTGGTCGGTACGGCGCTCCGTGGTGGTGTCGACCTGCTCGGTCATGTCGGTGACTCCCAAGGATTGAAGGTTGGTGATCGTGCTACAGACCCAATCGTCTCACACCGGGGGTTATTCCAGCTCTCCGCGCGACCAGGTGCGTGCGACCCGCTCCGCCAGCGCCGCCAGCGAGCCTGCGGGTTCCCCGAAGGCACGCTCCTCCCCCACGAGGTCGACCAGCGAGTACGCCGACTCCACGCCGAGGGCGCGCATCTCGCGTGAGCCGACCAGGACCTGCCCGGCGAGCGCGACGCACGGCCGAAGGGCCTCCTCGGCGATCGCGGCGACGCCGTAGGGCACCTTTCCGGAACGACTGGAGAAGTCGAAGGCTCCCTCGCCGGTGATGACCAGGTCGGCGGCCCGCGCGCGCTCGGCCAGCCGCACGGTGCTCGCGACGAGCTCGATGCCGGGCTCGCGTCGGGCCCCGAGGCAGAGCAGCGCGAACCCGATCCCGCCCGCCGCCCCGGCGCCCTTCTCGAGCGAGAGCCGTCGGTCGGTGGCCACG